>JAEKLZ010000050.1 GCA_019508225.1 Inquilinus limosus
GACGTTCTTGCGCTCCCATTCCGGGGCCAGCAGCGACGGCTCGTCCATCACGTCGCGCAGGCCCAGCACGGTGCGGGTGCCGCGGTCGCGCAGCATCTCCAGCGTCTGCTTGACCTCGCCGCGCAGGCCCAGCGGCTCCTTGTCGACGATGAACAGGTCGGGGTCGAAGATCGCCGCCGTGTGTTCGATGATCGAGGCGCGCATGGCCAGCGTTTCCTCGATATCGATGTGCAGCGACAGCGAGGTGTAGTCGCCGTTGCGCAGCTTGATCACGCCGGGGATGCGGACGAAATCGACCCGGCTGCGGAAGTCGAAGCTGCCGATGATCGGCGATCCCGACAGGATCAGCACCGAGAGGTCGCTGTGCCGCGCCACCAGCGCATGCGCGATGGTGCGGCAGCGGCGCAGATGGCCGAGCCCGAAGCTGTCGTGGCTGTAGATCAGGACGCGGGCCTGGGCAGTGCGCTTTGCCATGCAGCCTTGTCACCTGGGACCGGAACGGGCACGCGGGCGACCCCATGCCGCCCGGCGCGCTTTTAGCACGAAGGCTTCGGACCCGTCACCCGGACCCTTTATCCCCTCGTCCGCGGGACCGTGACCGGCGTCACATGCTTTGCGCCATCGGCAGTTCACGCTATGGTCCAGCCCGTGCCCGGCGAGGCTGGATCTGGATCGCGATGGATTCCAATATCTTCAAGTTCATCTTGCGGCACAGCAAGCGCGAGCAGGTCTATATCCTCATCATCACGCTGATTTCGTTTCCTTTTGTCTATTATTCGCTGGATCTGCCGAAGCAGATCGTCAACGGCGCCATCGACGACGGATCGGCCAAGGATTTCCCGAAGGCGATTTTCGGGTATCAGTTCGACCGGATCGAATACCTGCTGCTGTTGTCGTTCCTGTTCCTGATCCTGGTGTTCGTCAACGGCGGGTTCAAGCTCTACATCAACATCTACAAGGGCAAGCTGGGCGAGCGGATGCTGCGCCGGCTGCGCTACGAGCTGTACTGCCGGATCCTGCGCTTCCCGCTGCCGCATTTCCGCAAGACCTCCCAGGGCGAGATGATCCCGATGATCACCTCGGAGGTCGAGCCGCTGGGCGGCTTCATCGGCGACGCCTTCGTGCAGCCGATCTGGTCGGCCGGGACGCTGCTGGTCTATATCTACTTCATCTTTGTCCAGGACCCGATTCTGGGGGCGGCCGCGGTGTCGCTGTATCCGCTGCAGGGCTGGCTGATCCCGCGGCTGCAGAAGCGGGTGAACCAGCTGGGCAAGGAGCGGGTGCGCACGGTGCGCAAGCTGGCCGACCGCATCGGCGAATCCGTCTCCGGCATCACCGACATGCACACCAACGATGCCACCGCGGTGCATCTGGCGGACTTCTCCGACCGGCTGGGGACGATCTACGACATCCGGTTCGAGATCTACAGGCTGGTGATCCGCGGCGACATCCAGCTCGGCGCCCTGGTGGCGGTGCTGGCGGCCTACAAGGACCTGGCCGCGCCGTGGAAGGACCTGCTCGACTATTACCAGACCCAGGCCGACACCCGGATCAAGTACGAGCAGGTGGTGGAGCAGTTCCAGCCGCCCGAGCTGCTGCCGGTCGAGCGCATCACCGGCGACGAGGTGATCGAGGGGCCGCTGCCGAAGGAGCTCACCTTCTCCGCCGTCGCCCTGGTCGACGACAGCGGCATGACCGTGATCGAGGGGCTGACCGCCAGCTTCCCGACCGCGGGCCATGTCGCGGTGGTCGGCGCCGGGGTCGGCAAGGACGAGCTGATGCTGATGATGGCCCGGCTGATCTCACCGACCAGCGGCAAGATCCGGCTCGGCGAGCACGACTATGAGACGCTCAGCGAGGCGGTGATCGGCCGCCGCTTCGCCTTCGTCGGCGCCCACAGCTACATGTTCACCGGCACGCTGCGCCAGAATCTGTATTACGGCCTGTGCCACCGGCCGTTGCAGGAGGCGACGTACGATGACGACCAGAAGCGCCGCCGGGCGCGACGGGTGTCGGAGGCGCAGGCGGCGGGCAACACCGATTTCGACATCAACGCCGACTGGATCGACTACAAGGCGGCGGGGGTGGAGGGGCCGGAGGCGCTGCAGGACCGGGCGCTGGAGATCCTGCAGGCGGTCGACATGGAGCAGGATGTCTACCGCATCGGGCTGAACGGCACGATCGACCCGGACAAGGCGCCCGACATCGCCGACCGGGTGCTGGCGGCCCGCGTGTCGGTGCGCAAGACCCTGGCCGAATCCGATCTCGGCGATCTGGTTGAGCTGTACGATGCCGACCGCTTCAACAGCTCCGCCTCGGTGGCCGAGAACCTGCTGTTCGGCACCCCGGTCGGCCCGGTCTTCGCCTATGACGCGCTGGCCGAGAACGAGTACGTGCTGTCGGTGCTGGAGCGCACCGGCCTGATGGAGGAATTCATCCGTGTCGGCGCCCAGATGGCCGAGACCATGGTCGAGCTGTTCGCCGACCTGCCGCCCGGCCACGAGTTCTTCGAGCAGTTCAGCTTCATCGGCTCGGAGGACCTGCCGGAGTTCCAGCCGATCGTGATGCGGGCGAAGAAGGAGGGCACGGCGGCGCTGCGCCCGGCCGACCGCACCCGCCTGCTGTCGCTGCCGTTCAAGCTGGTGCCGTCCCGCCATCGCCTGGGCGTGTTCGAGGCCGACCTGCAGCAGCGCCTGCTGGAGGCGCGCAAGGTGTTCGCGGCCGAGCTGCCGGAGGATCTGCGCCGCTTCATCGAGTTCTTCGACGCCGAGCGCTTCAACGAGGCGGCGTCGCTGCAGGACAACATCCTGTTCGGCAAGATCCGCTACGGCCGGCCGGACGCGGCGGAGCGGGTGCAGGCCCTGATCCAGACCGTCGTCGACGAGGTCGAACTGCGCGACAGCGTGATCGCGGTCGGGCTCGACTTCTCGGTCGGCGTCGCCGGCAGTCGGCTGTCGGCGGTGCAGCGGCAGAAGGTCGGGCTGGGCCGCGCCTTGCTCAAGAATGCGGATGTCCTGCTGCTGAACGAGGCGACCTCGACCCTCGACGGAGTGGCGCAGAACCGGGTGCACCGTTCGATCCGCGAGCTGCGCGATGGCCGCGGCTTGATCTGGGGCGTGCATCGGCCCAGCATGGCCCGGGAGTTCGCCGACATCGTCGTGGTGCGGCATGGCCGCATCGTCGAGCGTGGCGACTTCCAGACGCTGAACCGCAACGGCAGCGCGCTGCACGAATTGCTGGAAGCGGAGTAGAATGCGAACAGGGAGCTGGAGGACAGATCGGTGAGCCTTGCGGAAGAAGTCGAATTGCTGAAGCGGATCCCGCTTTTCGCCAATATCGACACGTCGAAGCTGAAGCTTCTCGCTTTCACCAGCGAGCGTGTCCGCTTCCCCGCGGGGCAGGTGCTGTGCCGGCAGGGGGAGATCGGCCGCGCCGCCTTCATCATCATCGACGGTGAGGCCGATGTGGTGCTCGAGACCGATGGCGGCCCGCAGACCGTCGCCGGTGTCGGCCGCAACGACTTCGTCGGCGAGATCGCCATCCTCTGCGACGTGCCGCGCACCGCCACGGTGCAGGCGCGCACCGACGTCACCGCCCTCGTCATCGCCAAGGACCAGTTCTTCCGCATGATCACCGAATTCCCGCAGATGGCGATCGAGATCATGCGCGTACTGGCGCTGCGCCTCGAACGGACCACCAAGGAAGCGGCCCGCGCCCGCCTGACGGCCTGACCGGATCGTGAGCCGCCTCGACAGCTTCATCCGCCGGATGCAGGCGCAGCGCGCCTGTCTCGACTGGGCCACACGTGTCATCGCCGGCCTGCCCGGCGATGTCATGGAACTCGGCCTCGGTAACGGCCGCACCTACGATCATCTGCGCGAAAGGCTGCCGGACCGGGCGATCTGGGTATTCGACCGCCACATCGCCGCCCATCCCGGCTGCATCCCGCCGCGCGACCGCATGGTGCTGGGCGAGGTGCTGGAGACGATGCCGGGCTTCGTCGCGGCGCATCCCAAGGGCATGGCGCTGATCCATGCCGATCTCGGCACCGGCGACGATATCGCCAACCGGGCCCTGGCGGCGGCGCTGACCCCGTTCCTCGGCCCCGTGCTGGCGCCGGGCGGCGTCGTCGTCGCCAATATCGGCTTCGCCGGCACCGGCTGGGAGGAGCTGCCGGAGCCCGACGGCGTCTCGCCCGGGCGGTACTATCTTTACCGGCGCCCCATCGCTTAGGGCGCCGTCCTCAGACCTCGACGTCGACCACCACCGGCACGTGATCGCTCGGCTTCGGCTCCCAGCCGCGGGCCTCGCGCAGGGTGCGGTGGGCCTTCAGCCCGCCGGCGAGAGGCGGGGTGACCCAGATGTGGTCGAGGCGCCGGCCGCGGTCGGACAGCTGCCAGTCGGCGGCGCGATAGCTCCACCACGTGTACAGCTTCTGGTCCGCCGGCACGAAGGCGCGGGCGCTGTCGACCCAGCCCAGGGTCGACTGCATCGCCGCCAGCTTCTCGACCTCGATCGGGGTGTGGCTGACCACGTCCAGCAGCTGCTTGTGCGACCAGACGTCGTTCTCCAGTGGCGCGATGTTCAGGTCGCCGACCAGGATCATCTTGTGGTCGCGGGTCCGGTTCTGCGACCACCAGGCCGTCATCTCGTCCAGGAACTGCAGCTTGTGCTTGAACTTCTCGTTCACCGCCGGGTCCGGGATGTCGCCGCCGGCCGGGATGTACAGGTTGTGCACCTCGACCCCGTCCGGCAGGCGGACGGCGATGTGGCGGCAATCCTCCTTGCCGCACCAGTGGCGGATCTCGTGGCTCTCGAAGGGCAGGCGCGAGATCACGGCGACGCCGTTGTAGCCCTTCATGCCGGCGATCGCGATGTGCCGGTAGCCGAGGTCGACGAAGGGCTGGTGCGGGAAGTGGTGGTCCGGGGTCTTGGTCTCCTGCAGGCAGATGATGTCGGCCGCGGTCTCGTCGATCAGGCGCAGCACCAGCTCCTGGCGCAGGCGGACGGAGTTGATGTTCCAGGTGGCGATGCGCATGGGCCCTCTCTGCGATGCGGCCCGCGACCCTAGCGAAGCCCGGCAGGGTTGCCTAGCGCGCCGGCACGTCCTCGCAATCGTCGTAGCCCGGCTCGCATTCGGCCTCGTCCTCGGGGCGGATGCGGGGGTCCAGCTCGGCCGGGGCGGGGCTGGAGCCGGCGGCCAGGCCGACAAACTGCTCAGCCTCCCCGGCGGCGACCCGGCCGCGCCGGGCCATGCGCCACAGCACGAAGCCGGCGAAGGCCCCGACCAGCACGGCGACATAGACGAACAGCGCGTCCGGCCCGAACCGCTCCATCGCCACCGTCGCCGCCAGCGGCCCGGCGGCCGAGCCGATCGACCACAGGATCAAGAGCGTCCCGGCCAGCGGCACGTAGTCCTGCGGCCTGGCGTGGTCATTGGCATGGGCAACCGACAGCGGGTAGATCGCCTCGGCCATGCCGCCCCACAGCGCGAACAGGGCGACCAGCAGGGTGAGGCTCCCCGATCCGGCGGCGATGCTGCCGACCGCGGCGACGATGGTGCAGAGGGCGGCGCCCAGGATCACCCAGCGCCGGTCGATCCGATCGGACAGCCAGCCCAGCGGCCATTGGCACAACAGGCCGCCGATCTGGGTCGCCGCCATCAGCGTCGCGATCTCGGCGGTGGAGAAGCCGCGCTGCACGCCCCACACCGGCGCCACGCCCTGCAGCGTCGCCGCCACCAGCCCGACCACGACGCAGCCGACCGCGCCGACCGGCGAGTTGCGGTAGGCCTTGCCCAGGATCGGCCGGATCCGGTGCGGCACGCTGGGGTGGCGCGACCGGGTCAGCGTCACCGGGATCAGCGCCAGGGTGAAGGCGGCCGAGGCCAGGACGAAGGGCAGCACGTCGCTTGTGTCGACCACGGTCAGCAGCGCCTGGCCGGCGCCCAGCGCCAGCATCACCACGATGACGTAGCTGGTCAGGATGCGGCCGCGCAGATGCCGCGGCGTCAGCTCGTTCAGCCAGCTCTCGGCGACCATGAACAGCCCGGCCGAGCAGAAGCCCATGGCCAGGCGCAGCAGGATCCAGCCGGGCAGGCCGACGGTCCAGGGCAGCGCCAGACCGGCCAGGCAGGAGGCGGCGGCGAAGGCCGAGAAGGCGCGGATGTGCCCGACCAGCCGGATCAGCCGGCCGACCACCAGGCAGCCGGCCAGGAAGCCGACGGCGCTGGCCGCGACCACCAGCCCGACCCGGTCGGCCGACAGCCCGGCCTCGGTCAGCCGGATCGGCACCAGGATGGCGAAGACACCCTGGCCGAGCGAGACGATGGTGATGCCGGCGAGGATCGCCGCGACGGCCAGGAGCGGGCTGAGCATGGCCGAGTCTAGCCCGGCGGCACGGGCCGCCGCCAGGGCCGCCGGCGCGGTTCCGGATGGCGGGCGCGGCGCCCGGCGGGAATGCCGCGGCGGCGGCCGGTTTTGTCGCCTTGACGGGACCCCGGACCGTCACTAAGGTGCGCGCCGCTTGAGGTGGGGGTGGCCGCCGCCCGAAAGGGTGTCCGACAACGTGACTCAGAACGACCAGAATCCGGCGCCGCATTCGGATTTCGACCGTCGCCTCAGAGAGGCGAAGGCGAAGCTCCCGGGGGCGGGGCGCGAGGCGAAGGGCGGAGATGATGGGCGCGATGTCGGCCGTGCTGGCATGGCCGCCGGCTTCCGTATCGCGGTCGAGCTGCTCGCCGCGATCGTGGTCGGCGCCGGAATCGGCTGGGGTCTCGACCAATGGCTCGGCACGCGGCCCTGGTTGTTGATTCTGTTCTTCATCCTGGGTGCGGTGGCCGGCATGATGAATGTCTACCGGACCGGCATGGAGCTGGACCGGGCGGCGAAGGCGAAGCGGGCTGCCGATCAGGCGGAGCGCAACCGGGGCGGGAGATAAGCGTGGCGTCGCCAACCGAGCAATTCCAGATCGAAAAGATCCTGCACGTCGACATCGGCGGCGTGGATCTCTCCTTCACCAATTCGTCGCTGTTCATGGTGATCGCCGCGGTCGTCGCGTCGGCGGTCCTGTTCCTCGGCGGCAGCCGCCGGGCCCTGGTGCCGGGCCGGCTGCAATCCTTCGCGGAGATGTTGTACGAGCTTGTCGCCAACATGATACGCGACAATGCCGGCAAGGAAGGGTTGAAGTACTTCCCCTTCATCTTCACGCTGTTCATCTTCATCCTGTTCGGCAACGTGATCGGGATCATTCCCGGCACCTTCACCTTCACCAGCCACATCATCGTCACCTTCGCCCTGGCCTTCGTGGTCTTCCTGGGCGTGACGGTGATCGGCTTCTCGCGGCACGGCGCCGGCTACCTGCGGATGTTCTTCCCGCATGGCGCGCCGCTGTGGACCGCGGTGATCCTGGTGCCGGTCGAGCTGATCTCCTACCTGTCGCGGCCGATCAGCCTCTCCGTCCGTCTGTTCGCCAACATGACGGTCGGCCACGTGCTGCTGAAGGTCATCGGCGGCTTCGTCATCGCGCTCGGGATCGGCGGCATCGTGCCGTTCGCCTTCCTGATCCCGCTGACGATGCTCGAGCTCTTCATTGCCGTGCTGCAGGCCTACATCTTCGCCATTCTCAGCTGCGTCTACCTGCACGACGCGCTGCATCTCCACTGACGGATCGCTGCCCGCGAACCGTTCCGGTCCCAACCATCCAGACCCCATCCACGAAGGAAGAGAAAATGGAAGTCGAAGCTGCAAAGTTCATCGGCGCGGGCCTCGCTGCGATCGGCATGATCGGCGCCGGCATCGGCGTGGGCAACGTGTGGGCCAGCTACATCGGCGCGCTCGCCCGCAACCCGGCGGCCAAGGAAGAGATCGGCGCCAGCATCTGGATCGGCTTCGCCGTGACGGAAGCCATCGCGCTGTTCGCGCTGATCGTCGCGCTGATCGCGCTGTTCGCCTGACGATCTCGCTGCCTAACGTCATGGGCCGGCCGTAGCCTTGAGCGGCCTGGCCCGGCAGGGGGAGTCGGATGCCACAGTTCAATCCCGAGTGGTTTGCGTCGCAGCTGTTCTGGCTCGCGATCGTCTTCATCGCTCTGTACTGGGTCCTGTCACGGCGGCTGCTGCCGCGGTTGGCGGAGACGATCGACCAGCGCGCCGCGAAGATCGCCGGCGACCTGGAGCGGGCCGAGGCTGCGCGCGGCGAGACCGAGGCGGTGGCCCAGGCCTATGAAGCCGCGTTGGCCAAGGCCCGTGGCGAGGCCCAGGCCGCCATGGCCGCGACGAATCAGGAGATCGCGGAGCTGACGGCGCGCCGTCAGGCCGCCTTCGCTGCCGAGCTCGCGACGCGGACTGCCGAGGCCGAGGCCCGGATCGGCAAGATCCGCGCCGATCTCAAGGCCGATGCCCGCGACATCGCCACCGAGGTGGCCGGCGTGCTGGCGGCCAAGCTGACCGGTGCGGTGCCGGATCCGGCCGCGGTGACCACTGCGGTCGACGGTGCGCTGGGAGGGGCCCGATGAGCGTTCTCGACACCATCGCCAGCCACCTCTTCATCGGCACGGCCTATGCGGCCGAGGGCGCCGAGGCCGGCGACCATGGCGGCTCCGAGACGGTCGAGCTGATCCTGGCCGCGGCGCTGCTGGTGCTGATCGTCCTGCTGGCGGTCAAGGCCCGCGGGTCCATCCTCGGCGTGCTGGACAAGCGCACCGAGAAGGCCCGCGAGGATCTGGCCGAGGCGGAGCGGCTGCGCAGCGAGGCCGAGGGCCTTCTCGCCCAGGCGCAGGCACGCCAGCGCGAGGCGGCGGCCGAGGCCGCGGCGATCATCGAGCGGGCCAAGCACGATGCCCAGCGCCATCGCGAGAAGGCGGCTGTGGACATCGAGGAGGCGATGAAGCGGCGCGAAGCCATGGCGTTGGAGCGCATCGCCCAGGCCGAAGCCCAGGCCGTGGCCGAGGTGCGGGCGACCGCCGTCAACGTCGCCGTCTCGGCGGCCCGCGACCTGGTCGGCCGGCAGCTCGCTGCCGACCCGGCCAAGGGCTCGGCGCTGCTCGACGAGGCGATCGTGGATCTCGGCGGCAAGCTGCACTGATCCCAGCCGTATCACCGACACGGACGGGCCCGGTTTCGACCGGGCCCTTTCGCTTTGGGCCCGCTGCCCTTATGGTCCGGGCCGATCACGTCTCCAGGCGCATCCGATGAGCTCTCCCCAGGACCATATCCGCAACTTCTCGATCATCGCCCATATCGACCACGGGAAATCGACCCTGGCCGACCGGCTGATCGAGCGCTGCGGCGGCATCGAGTTGCGCGAGATGAAGGCGCAGCTGCTCGATTCGATGGATATCGAGCGCGAGCGCGGCATCACCATCAAGGCGCAGACCGTGCGCCTGACCTATGCGGCCCGGAATGGCGAATCCTATCAGCTGAACCTGATGGACACGCCCGGCCATGTCGACTTCGCCTATGAGGTCAGCCGGTCGCTCGCCGCCTGCGAGGGCTCGCTGCTGGTGGTCGACGCCTCGCAGGGCGTCGAGGCGCAGACCCTGGCGAATGTCTACCAGGCGATCGACGCCAACCATGAGGTCGTCCCGGTCCTCAACAAGATCGACCTGCCGGCGGCGGAGCCCGAGCGGATCCGCCAGCAGATCGAGGATGTGATCGGCATCGACGCCTCCGACGCCGTGCTGATCTCGGCCAAGACCGGCATCGGCATCGACGACGTGCTGGAAGCGATCGTCCACCGCCTGCCGGCGCCGAAGCCGGCCGACTCCGAGGCGCCGCTGAAGGCGCTGCTGATCGACAGCTGGTACGACCCCTATCTCGGCGTCGTCATCCTGGTGCGGGTGGTCGAGGGCACGCTGAAGGTCGGCCAGAAGGTGCGCTTCATGGCGACCGGCGCGGCGCGCGAGCTGGACCGGGTCGGCTACTTCACGCCGAAGGCGGTGCAGGTGCGCGAGCTGGGGCCCGGCGAGGTCGGCTTCATCACCGCCGGGATCAAGGAGATCGCCGAGACCAAGGTCGGCGACACCATCACCGAGGACCGCCGCCCGGCCGCGGCGGCGTTGCCCGGCTTCAAGCCCTCGGTCCCGGTGGTCTGGTGCGGCCTGTTCCCGACCGACGCCAATGATTTCGAGCGGCTACGCGACAGCTTGGGCAAGCTCGCCCTGAACGACGCCAGCTTCCATTTCGAGGCCGAGACCTCGGCGGCGCTGGGCTTCGGCTTCCGCTGCGGCTTCCTGGGCCTGCTGCATCTCGAGATCATCCAGGAGCGGCTGGAGCGGGAGTTCGATCTCGACCTGATCACCACCGCGCCGTCGGTGGTCTACAAGCTGCACATGACCGACGGGTCGATGATGGACCTGCACAACCCGTCGGACATGCCGGACGTGATGAAGATCGACCGGATCGACGAGCCCTGGATCAAGGCCACGATCATGCTGCCGGACGAGTATCTCGGCGGCATCCTGCAGCTGTGCACCGAGCGGCGTGGCGAGCAGGTCGAACTGACCTATGTCGGCGGCCGGGCGATGCTGGTCTACCGCCTGCCGCTGAACGAGGTGGTGTTCGACTTCTACGACCGGCTGAAGTCGATCAGCCGCGGCTATGCCAGCTTCGACTACCAGATCGACTCGTACCGCGAGGGCGACCTGGTGAAGCTGTCGATCCTGGTCAATCAGGAGCCGGTGGACGCCCTGGCGATGATCGTCCACCGCAGCCAGGCCGACCGGCGCGGCCGGCATCTGTGCGAGCGGCTGAAGGACCTGATCCCGAAGCAGCTGTTCAAGATCGCCATCCAGGCGGCGATCGGCGGCAAGGTGATCGCCCGCGAATCGCTGGCGGCGCTGCGCAAGGACGTGCTGGCCAAGTGCTATGGCGGCGACATCAGCCGCAAGCGCAAGCTCTTGGACAAGCAGAAGGAAGGCAAGAAGCGGATGCGCCAGTTCGGCGAGGTCGAGATCCCGCAGAGCGCCTTCATTGCCGCGCTCAAGATGGGCGACCAGTAAGGACTAGGCGGGGAGGGCGAGAGCTCACCGTCGGCCTTTCCCTTTTCGTCATGGCGAGCCCGCGGGGGCGTGGGCATCCAGGAATTGAGCCGCTGGATGGCCACGTCGCTTCGCTCCTCGCCATGACGGCTTGGGACTTCCAAGCGGAACCACTCTGCCGCCCCGCTGTTGCCTTCAGGCATCCCTTGCGATGCGCCCGCAACTCCGGGAGGGCCCTGCCATGGCGACCGAGATCGAGCCGGTGATCGTCTATGAGGAGGACGGGCGGCAGAAGCTGTTCAGCCGCGCCGACGAGCTGGTGGACTGGCTGGGCTCACTGTTCCAGACCGTCTCCGACGACCACAGCCTCGAACACGAGCGGGCCGGGATGAAACGCGACGAGTTGCTCGCCGAGATCGACGGGCTGTTGGCCGCCCTCAAATCCGACATCGCCGAGGGCAAGCCGCGAATCAGCCCGGCGACGCGCACGGAGGCCGCCGGACTGGTCGCCGCCTTCCGCACGGTGCATCCGCCGACCGGCAAGCTCCCCTGATTCGTCCGCAATTCGTTTCCGCTGCGTTCGCGCTGCGTTTCGGTTAGCCTCTCCGGGTCCGGTCAAACCCGACTCACCCGGAGACCTGCCATGCCGCTCGACCGCCGCCGTTTCCTGGCCTCGGCCCTCGCCGCCTCGGCCATGCCGCTGCTCGGCACCCTGCCGCGTCCCGCCCTGGCCCGGGCGGTGCCCGCCGCCGGGCCGCTCCCCGGCCTCTACCGCTTCAAGGTCGGCGCCTTCGAGGTGACCAGCATCAATGACGGGATGCTGACCCTGGCGCTCGACCAGTTCCCCGCCGCCGACCGCGCCGGGGCCGAGGCGATGCTGCAGCGCGCCTTCCAGCCGCCGGCCGCCATCCCGACCGCGGTCAACGCCTATCTGGTCAACACCGGCGACCGGCTGGTGCTGATCGACACCGGCACCGCCACGGCGATGGGACCGTCGCTCGGCGAGGTCGGCGCCAACCTCAAGGCCGCCGTAATCTACCCCGCCGATATCGACCTGGTGGTGCTGACCCACATGCATCCGGACCACGCCAACGGCCTGGTCGACCCCGCCGGCGCCGCCGTCTTCGGCAAGGCTCATCTGGCGGTGGCGGAGGCGGAATACGGCTTCTGGACCGA
>JAEKLZ010000051.1 GCA_019508225.1 Inquilinus limosus
CGATGTGGCCGCCGCCTTCGCCGGGGCGCTCGGCCGCCCGGTCGAGGTGAAGGAGGTGCCGCGCGAGGCCTGGGAAGAGACCTTCCGCAGCCTGGGGTTCTCCGAGCCGGCGGCGAAATCCTATGCCCGGATGACCGCGACCAGCGTCGATGGCGGCTTCGAGATGCCGGACCGGCCGGTGCGCGGGTCGGTGACCCTGCGCGACTATATCAGCGCTCTGGTGCGGTCGGAGCGCGCTTCTGAAGCGTAGTCGGCGGCCGGGATCGATCCCGGCCGCCGATGCACGCCAAGTCCCTGGACGTCAGGCGATATGAAGCCGGACGTCGACATTGTTGCGGGTGGCGTTGGAATACGGGCAGACATGGTGCGCCTTCTCCACCAGCGCCTGCGCCTGGGCCTTGTCCAGGCCGGGCAGCGAGATGGTCAGGTCGACATCGATGCCGAAGCCGCCCGGGATCTCGCCGATGCCGACCTCGGCCTTGACCGAGGCGTCGGGCGAGATCTGCACCTTCTCTTTGCCGGCGACGAACCGGATCGCGCCCAGGAAGCAGGCGGAATAGCCGGAGGCGAACAGCTGCTCCGGATTGGTGGCGCCGCCCTTGCCGCCCATCTCCTTCGGCACGGCCAGCGGCAGGTCGATGATGCCGTCGGACGACTTCGCGCGCCCGTCGCGGCCGCCGGTCGAGGTGGCGGTGGCCTTGTAGACGATCTTCTCAGGCTTGGTCATGGCAGGCTCCTGGGTTGGGCCGCACGCACCGGCGATGCGGCCAGGGGGTGACGGTACAGACATGGGGCGGACGCCTGAAGCGGCCACCCGGATCCGGCGCTATCGGTCGAAGCGCCGGGGATCGACCGCGGCGAAGCTGTCGCCACGGCTGAAATCGTCGAAGCGGACCACCAGCGGCGCCGGCGACGGGTCGCGATAAGGCCCGAATTTGAAATACTGGTCGCGGGCCGCCGGGGACCCGACCGGCCCGCGCACGGTGACGACCGGCCGGCCGTTGGCCCAGATCTCGACCAGGTCGTCGGGCCGGCCGGCGACACGCAGATGCACCACCATGTCGACCCAGGCGCCGAAGGGCGAGGGCAGCGGCGCCTGGCGGTCGATGGCCAGGCCGCGGGCGCATTCGGCGGCAGGGGCGGGCGGCAGCGCCCCATCCAGCTCGTCATCCAACTCCTCGGCGCCGCCATGCAGGAAGCTGCGGGTGCCGGCGGGGAAGTCCGAGAAGTCATAGCCGTCCTGCCAGGCGACCAGCACCCGGCATTGCCGGCCGGGCGACGAGGTCGCCTGCTCCAGGGTCAGGTGGAAGGCGCCGCCCTTGAAGCGCTGGGCCAGGATCGGGCTCTGGCTGCTGCTCTGCTTCCACTGGCCGACCACCAGCCGGTTGCCGCCGGCACCGGCATCCGGGCTGTCGATGCGGAAGCTGAAGCCGAACCAGCTGTCGGCGCCCGCCGGCTGGGGCGATTGCAGCCACAGCTCGGCGCGCTGGTCGTCCTCCGGCTTGAACACGGCGCCCGGCGTGGTGTCCAGGCAACCGCTGCGCCGCCGCGCGACCTCCGCCGGCGGGATGGCCGGCGGCATCGTGGCGTCCGGCAGCAGCGCCATGCCGGCGGCATAGCGGCCGGACCGCACCACCGTCTCCTCGATGAAGAAGCGGTTCTCCGAGCGCGGGCAAGGAGCCCAGATCTGCGGGTCGATGCGGCCGGATTCGAAGCCGTCGCTGATCTCGGTGCCGTGGGCCGCGGTGGCGGCCGATGCGGCGCCGAGGATCAGGGCGGCCGGCAGCAGGCGCTGCCGCAACGGGGCTCGATGCATGATTACCGCGTCGGTATCGGGCCGCGGCAGGATAGGTCGCCGGCCCGGCGCAGCCAAGCGGCGGTCATCGTTACCGGTCGAACCGCCGCGGATCGACCCCGATCTTGAAATACTGGCGGCCGCTGTCGCGATAGCCCAGCCGGCCGCGCACCGTGACGATCTTCTGGCCATCGGCCCAGACCTCGATCAGGTCGTCCGGCTGCCCGTCGACCTTGATGTGGACCACCATGTCGACCCAGGCGCCGTAGGGCGACGGCAGCGACGCCTGGCGGTCGATGGTCAGGTCGCTGCCGCAATCGGCGGTGTAGTCGGGCGCCAGCTTGTTGCCGGCCGCGTCGAAGCCGTCATGCAGGAAGCTGCGATGCGGCGGGAACTCCGAGACGTCGAAGCCGTCCTCCCAGGCCACCAGCACCCGGCATTGCTGCAGCCGGGCCGGCCCGTCCTGCTCCACCGTCAGGTAGAATTTGCGGTTGCGGAAGCGCTGGCCCAGGAACGGACTGTACTGGCCGGCCTGCTTCCATTGCCCGACCAGCAGGCGCCGGTTGTCGGCCGCGGGCGCCGGCGCGGCGTCGATGCGGAAGCTGAAGCCGTACCAGAGGTCGGCGCCCTTCTCCTCGGTCTCGCGCAGCCACAGCTCGGCCCGCTGGTCGCTGCCGGCCATGAAGTCCATGTCGCGGTCGGAATCGATGCAGCCGCTGCGAGTGTGCGGGGCATCGGCCACCTCGATCGCCGGCGGCAGGTCCGGTGTCGGCAGCAGCGCCATGCCGGCCGAGTACCGGCCGGAGCGCGCCATCATGTCGTCGATGAAGAAGCGTCCCTCCGGCCGCCGGCAGGGTGACCAGATCTGCGGCGGGATGCGCCCGCCCTCGAACCCGTCGGTCAAGGGATCGGACATCGGGTCGGCGGCGGCCGGCGCGGCGGCCAGCAGAAGGGCGATCGCCGGCAGGGACCACCGCAGGAAGGCAGGAAGCATGGATCAGTCGGACTGCCGAATCGGGAAGCGAAGCGGCAGGATAGGTCAACGCGGCGGCCGGGTGGCCCCCAGAAGGCGCGGCAGGTCGCCGCGCCAGGCCACCAGCGAGAACACCAGCGCCGCCACCACCACGAACAGCGCGGTCACCGACGCCATCACCGGGGTGTAGCCGTAGCGCAGGGCGTTGAAGATCTTGATCGGCAGCGTCTCCACCGTCGACCCGGCCACCATGTAGGCGATGATGTACTCGTTCAGGCTCAGCACGAAGGCGAAGGCGTAGCCGGAGATGATGTAGGGCCGCACCAGGGGCAGCACGATGGTGCGGAACACCGTGCGCTCGTCGGCGCCCAGCGTCCGCGCCGCCTCCACTGCCGCCTTGTCGATCGAGCCCAGGCCGAGGGCGATGTTCACCAGCGGCAGGGTGACGAAGAAGATGCCGTGCGAGACGATGGTGGCGGCGATGTGCCCGTACAGGCCGACGATCTGCCAGAAGATCAGGAAGCCCAGCGCCGAGACCACCGGCGGCAGGATGAACGGGGCGATGCCGAGGGTGTAGAGGGCGCGGCCCCAGCGCGGGTTCCAGCGCCACAGATACCAGGCCATCGGCAGCGCGATCGACACCGACAGGGCGGCCGCCAGCACGGCGATGATCACACTGTGGCTCAGCGCGCCGACCCATTCCGGGTCCTGCAGCATCTCGCCGTACCAGGCGAAGGACAGGCCCTGCGGCGGGAACAGCAGGCGCTTCTTCTCGTTCAGCGACACGCCGATGATGACGATGATCGGCGCCAACAGGATGGCCCCGATCAGGCCCATATAGAGGCGGGAGAGGACGCGGCCCATGGTCAGCGCCCCCCGGCCGGCTTGCGGCCCTGGCCCAGCAGCAGGGTCAGCCCGATCAGGGCCAGGCTGACCAGCACCAGGAACACCGCCAGCGCCGCGGCGAAGGGGATGTTCGACTGGTAGATCGCCTGGTCGGTGATCAGCACCGACAGGGTCCAGTGCTCCGGCTTGCCCAACACCTGCGGCAGCACGTAGCAGCCGAGGGTGAAGACGAAGACCAGGATGGCCGTCGCCAGAATTGCCTGGCGCAGCGACGGGATCACCACGGTGAAGAAGCCGCGCAGCGGCGAGGCGCCGAGCGTGCGCGCGGCCTCGGTGATCTCGGGGTCCAGGCGGTTCACCGCCGGGTACAGCATCAGCACCGAATAGGGAAAGCCGATGAAGCAGAGGCCCATCAGCAGGGCGCCAAAGCTCGGCGTCCAGGCCTCGGGCGACGACAGGACACCGAGCGTGACCAGCAGGTTGGACAGCCCGGCCGACCGCGACAGCAGGATCGACCAGGCGAAGCCCATGATCACCTCGGACAGCGACAGGATCGACAGGATGCAGACCAGCCACGCCACCTGCGCCCGCCGCCGCGTGCGGCTGAGGCACCAGGTGAAAGGCACCGCGGCGACGACGCAGACCACGGCGGCCAGGCCGCAGATCATCAGCGAGAAGCCCAGCACCCGCGTGAACAGCGGGGTCCAGAACCGGGCGTAGTTGTCGAGCTCGAAGGCCGGTTCGTACAGCCCGCCCTCGACCCGGTGGTAGAAGCTGAACGCCACCATAATCACGAACGGGATCAGGAAGAACACGCACAGCATCGCCGCCGGCCACAGCGCCGGCAGCCGGGCGAGCAGGCCGCGGGGGGCGTTCCGGGCGACGGCCGGCCCGGCCGGTGTCGCGACCATGATGGGGGTGGGGCTGGTCATGCCGCCTCGATATCGGTCTGGGGGAAGTCGTCACCCTTGTACAGCAGCGGCAGCCGCGCCTGACGGGCGCAGGCATAGGCGAAACAGTCACCGAAATTCAGCGCCGCCGGATGGCGGGACTTGCCGTAGCGCGCATAGGCATCGATGGCGTGGGCCCGCGTCTCCGCCGCGACCGGGATCACCGCGATGTCGGCGAGGACGAGAAAATCCTCGACCCCCTGCTGTGCCGACGGGACCGAGAGGCCGAGGATGCGGGCGATGGCGATCACCGTCTCCCATACCGCCAAGGGCGAGGTGACGCGGCGATCGGCATTCTGCAGGCGAGCGAGAAGCTCCCGGGCGTCGCTCTCCTCGGTCAGGATCGCCGTCAGGGCCGACGCATCGACGAACATCAATGCTCCTCGTAAAGGCTGTCGATGAACGGCTTGTCCGCCGGTCGGGCGGCTTGGCGGTCGCCGCTGGCGCGCAGGGCGCGGGCGAATTCGACGCCTCGCTCGACCAGAGTCGGATGGGCACGGGCGCGCTCCAGCTCGTGCCGCAGGGCACGACGCACCGCCTCGGTCTTGCTGATCTTGTGCAAGGCGGCGAGGCGTTCCGCCAGCTCGCCGACCTCGGCATCCTTGATGTACAGGGCCATCGGATATCCTCCAGAATATCTAAATATAGTCTGCGTATATCCCAGGGCAAGCGTGGCGGAGGCGCCCGTCACGCCGCCAGCACCACGCAGGAGTCGGGCGGCAACTCGACCGTCACGGTCTGGCCGGCGGCGATCGGCGGCAGGTCCTTGCGCGCGGCGGCGGCCACCAGCCGGGTGCCGGCGCAGTCGACATAGACCTCGACCGAATTGCCGACGTCGCGCACGAAATCGACCGTGCCGGCCACCCGGTTCGGCCCGGCCTCGCCGGCCGGGCGCAGCTGCACCTCCTCCGGCCGCACCAGCAGGGTGGCGCCGGCGCCGGAAGCGAGACCGCCCAGCCCCTCGCTCGCGGTCAGCACGGTGTCGCCCAGGCGCAGGCCGCCGCCATCGACCCGGACCGGCAGCAGGTTGCCGGTGCCGATGAAGTCGGCGACGAAGGCGTTGGCCGGGCGGCGATAGATCTCCAGGGGCGCGCCGGCCTGCTGGATCCGGCCCTGGCCCATCACCACGATGACGTCGGCCATGGTCATGGCCTCGCGCTGGTCGTGGGTGACCAGGATGGTGGTGACGCCCAGGCGCTGCTGCAGCTGCCGCAGCTCGATCTGCATCGCCTCGCGCAGCTTGGCGTCCAGCGCCGACAAGGGCTCGTCCAGCAGGAACAGGCTGGGGTCGATCGCCAGGGCCCGGGCGATGGCGACGCGCTGGCGCTGGCCGCCGGACAGTTGCGACACGTGGCGGTCGGCCACGCCGGGCAGCTGCACCAGGGCGAGCAGCTCCTCCGCCCGCTTGCGTTGCGTCGCCTTGTCGGCGCCGCGGATGCGCAGGGCGTAGGCGATGTTCTCGCCCACCGTCAGATGGTCGAACAGCGCCAGCGACTGGAACACCATGCCGAAGTTGCGCTTGTGCGTCGGCACCGGGGTGACGTCGCGGCCATCGAGCAGCAATTGACCTTTGGTCGGCGATTCCAGCCCGGCGATGATGCGCAGCAGGGTGGTCTTGCCGCAGCCCGACGGGCCGAGAAAGCAGACCAGCTTGCCGGCCGGGACGGCCAGGTCGACATCGGTGACGGCGGTGACCCGGCCGTAATCCTTGGCGATGCCCTGGAGGCGGAGCTCGTGCATGCGGCGCGGGTCCTGTCTCTAAAGGAAGGCCCCGGCCGCGGGTTCTGCGGCCGGGGCGGGGCTCGATCAGCCGGTGATCATACCCGTCCACTTCTCCGCGACCCAGTCGCCGCGTTCGGTGTACAGCTTGTAATCCGGGATGATCGGCTTGATGTCGCTGGAGACGGCGGCGAACTCCTCCGCCGACAGGGTCAGCAGCTCTCGCGGCACGATCGGCGCGGTGCCGACCTTGCGCGACAGCGTCTCCTGCTGCGCCGGCTGGCACATGTAGTCGATGAAGACATGCGCCTCCTCCAGCTTCTTCGACGCCTTGCTGACGGCCCAGGAGCCGCGGTCGGACACGCCGCCCTCCTTCGGGAAGGTCGAGCGCACCGGGAAGCCGTCCTTGATCGCGAGGCCGGTGACGTCGTGATAATACTCGCCCATCGGGATCTCGCCCGACTGCAGGGCGTTCTGGAACTGGCCCTCGTCGCGGTACCACAGCGACACGTTCGGCTTCAGCTCGGCCAGCTTGGCCAGCACCTTCTCGACGCCCTCATTGGTCGCCAGGATGTCGCTGTTGCCGCCGAAGAAGGTGTGGGCGGCGATCTCCAGCAGGAACGAGTTGCTGGCCAGCGCCATCAGCCCCAGCTTGCCCTCATTGGCCTTGTCCCACAGGGCCGCCCAGCTGGTCGGCGCGTCCTTGTAGGTCTCGGTGTTGGTGACCAGGGTGACGAACCAGGCCACCGCCGCGACGCCGGCGATGCGCCCATCATCGTATTTGTTGAGGAATTCCGGGAACACCTTCTCAGCGCCCGGCATCTTCGCCGGGTCCAGCGCCTGCCACAGGCCGGATTTGATGCCGCGCAGCATCGCCACCTGAGCCATCATCGACACGTCGGCCGGCGCCTCGCCGGCATTGGCCGCGGTCTGCAGCTGCACCAGCCAGGCCTCGCCGGTCGGCTCGCCGACGCCCTCGACCTTGATGCCGCTGGCCTTGGTGAACTCCGGGAAGACGTGCTTGCCGAAGCTCTCCTCGAAATAGCCGCCATAGGTGCCGATCTTGATGCTGCGCTCCTGCGCGTGCACGAAGGGCGCCCGGCCGACCGTGGCCAGGGCGGCGCCGGCGGCGGACAGCTTCAGCAGCGTCCGCCGGCTCGGGGAAAAGCGATAGATCTCGCGGGTCATGAAACCTCCTCGTGCTTTCTTATGACGCAAACGCAGCCGTCAGCCGGCCGGCGACGATCGGGGCCGCGTCGCTGCCGACATTGGCGAAGGCGACGCGCAGGAACCGCTCCTGCCCCGGTCCGAACATGCTGCCCGGCAGGGTCAGCAGATTGTGCTCCAGCGCCAGGCTGCGGGCCACCTCGACCGCATCGCGCCCGGCGAAGGGATGCTCGAGATAGGCGAAGAAGGCACCCAGGCTGACCAGCCGCCAGCCTTCCAGCTGCGACAGGGCGGCGCGGAACACGGTCGCCCGCTCGCGCATCGACGCGGTGTTGCCCTGGACCCAGCCGCCGAGCTGCTCGAGGCCGAACAGCGCCGCCTCCTGCCCGATGCGCGGGGCGCAGATGGCGACGCAGTCCATCGCCTTCTCGATCTGCGCCATCAGCGCCGGCCCGGCGGTCAGGGCGCCGACGCGGTGGCCGGTGATCGCGAAGACCTTGGAGAAGCTGTACAGGTGCACCACCGTCGATGCCCAGTCCGGGTCCTGGAACAGGTCGTGCGGCCGGTCGTCGGTCGGCAGGAAGTCGATATAGGTCTCGTCCAGCACCAGGGCGATGCCGCGGCGCTTTGCCAGGTCGTAGAAGGCGCGCAGCGTCTCCGCGGGATAGATCGCGCCGGTCGGGTTGTTCGGCGTCACCAGCACGATGGCGCGGGTGCGGTCGGTGATCAGCCGCGCCACCTCCTCGACATCCGGCACGCCGCCGGCATCGGGCCGGAAGGCCGGGTGCAGCGCCTCGATGCCGGTCGCGTCCAGCCACATGCGGTGGTTGAAGTAATAGGGCAGGGGCAGCACCACCTGGTCGCCGGGCCGGGCCAGCGCCGCCATGGCCAGGCAGAAGGCCTGGTTGCAGCCGGCGGTGATCGCCACGTTCTCCGGGGCGATGGCGCCGCCATAGTAGCGGGCGAAGCGCGCCGCCAGCGCCGCGCGCAGGGCGGGCAGGCCGAGGATCGCGGTGTAGCGGTGCATGGCGGGGTCGCGCAGCCGCTCGGCCAGATGCGCCGTCAGCGCCTCGGGCGGGGCATAGCCCGGCACCGCCTGGGCCAGGTCGATCAGCGGCCGGTCGGCCGGGAAGCTGCGGCCCTCGACCCAGCGCTGGGCCTCGGCGATCGGCGGCGCCGCGACCGCGGCGAGGAGGGGATTGAGCGTCGTCATGGCCATCCTGATTACACCGGATCACGCCGCGGCGGCATGGTCATGCAACGGATGCGGCCCGGGGCCGGCAGGCCCGGCTCGGGCTCCAGGGTCCAGGTCACGCGCAGCCTCGCTGTCCAATATACCGTTTCGTGGGCACCGTTTCGTTGGCGGAAGGATGGCGCATGTCGCGTTGCGGAAAAATAGCGCTGACACGATGTTCACTTCGCGATTTCCCGATGTAATCTCGTCGCTATGAAGAACGTGAGCGACGTGGAGCTGAGGCTGCTGCGCATCTTCGTGACCGTGGTCGATGCCGGCGGCTTCGCCGCGGCCCAGGCGGCGCTCAACCTCGGCGCCTCGACCGTCTCGACCCAGATGGCGCAGCTGGAGCGGCGGCTGGGCGCCCGGCTGTGCGAGCGCGGCCGGGCCGGCTTCCGCCTGACCGAGAAGGGGCGGGCGGTCTATGACGCGGCCCGGCGGCTGCTGGAGGCGGTGGAGGGTTTCCGGACCGAGGCTCTGGCCCTGGATGCCCGGCTGGCGGGCGACCTGCGCGTCGGGCTGGTCGACGCCACGGCGGGCGACCCGGGATCGCCGGTGATCGACGGGTTGCGCCGGTTCGGCGATCGCGACCACCGGGTGCATCTGCATGTGGCGATCGACACGCCGCCGCGCCTCGAGCAGCGCCTCCTGGATGGGCAGCTGGACCTGGTCGTCAGCGCCTTCCCGCGCCACATCGCCGGGCTGGTCTACACGCCGCTCTATCGCGAGCGGCAGGTCTGCTACTGCGGCGCCGGGCACCGGCTGTTCGGCGCGCCGGACAGCCCGGAGATCCTGGACGAGATCCGGCGCGAGCGGCTGATCACGCGCGGCTACTGGAACCTCAGCGACCTGGGGCGGCTGGGCCTGTCCGAGGCGTCGGCATCGGCCACGGTCGACTGCATGGAGGCGCAGGCGATCCTGATCCTGTCCGGCGGCTATATCGGCTTCCTGCCGACCCACTACGCGGCGCCATGGGTGGCGGCGGGCCGGCTGTACCAGCTGCTGCCGGGCCTCCTGTCGTATGACGCGCCGTTCGAGATCGTGACCCGCAAGGGCGCCACCGTCTCCCGCGCGGCGAAGCTCCTGATCCAGGATCTGCAGGCGTCGCGACCCTCTGTCGCGGAGCCCGCATCGCGCACCTGAGACGGCCCGGTCAGGTCCGGAATACGGCCGGAAAGGGTACATTTGTTTAAAGTTTCGAACACTTGTCAATTTGTCTGATAAATCCGATAGTGCCGCCGCCGGACGCGATTCCGGACAGAAAGTTTCGGGAGGATCGGTTCATGCGTGGTGTGAGAAACTGGGCGCTCGCGGCGCTCCTGTGCGGCGTCGCCGCGGTGCCGGCCCATGCGGCGGACGGTGTCGCCACCGGCGACACCTCGGGCAAGAAGATCGCGCTCAGCAACAACTACGCCGGCAATTCCTGGCGCCAGGCGATGCTGAAGAGCTGGGACGAGGTCGGCAAGGCGGCGGTCGACAAGAAGCTGGTGGCCGAGGCCCCGGCCTTCACCACCGCCGACAACTCGCCGACCGACCAGGCGGCGCAGATCCAGAACATGATCCTGCAGGGCTATGACGCGATCGTGATCGACGCGGCCTCGCCGACCGCGGTCAACGGCGCGGTGAAGGAGGCCTGCGACGCCGGCATCGTCGTCGTCTCCTTCGACGGCATCGTCACCGAGCCCTGCGCCTGGCGCATCGCCATCGATTTCGAGGGCATGGGCAAGGCCCAGATGGACTATCTCGCCACCCGGATGCAGGGCGGCAAGCTGCTGGAGATCCGCGGCCTGGCCGGCGTCTTCGTCGATGACGAGATCCACAAGGGCATCGAGGCCGGGGTGAAGGCCCATTCCGGCTTCTCGATCGCCGGCTCGGTGCATGGCGACTGGACCCAGACCGTGGCCCAGCGCGAGGTCGCCGGCATCCTGCCGACCCTGCCGCAGATCGACGCGGTGGTGACCCAGGGCGGCGACGGCTACGGCGTCGCCCAGGCCTTCCAGGCCGCCGGGCGCAAGGTGCCCCTGATCATCATGGGCAACCGCTACGAGGAGCTGAAGTGGTGGAAGGAGCAGACCGCCAGCGGCTATGAGACGATGAGCCTGTCGATCGCCCCGGGCTCGGCCCAGGTCGCCTTCTGGGTGGCGCAGCAGATCCTGGCCGGCAAGGACGTGCCGAAGGACCTGCGGCTGCCGACCGTGGTGGTGGAGCAGGCCAAGCTCGACTACTGGCTGGCCCACACGCCGGACGGCGGCGTCACCAACGCCACTTACCCGCAGGATTGGACGGTCAAGCTGATCGACGCCATCGTCGGCGGCAAGGACCTGCCGGCGACCCCGACCGAGGGGTGAGCGCGAGCCTATGTGGCCCAGTCGCCTGTCACCTCCGCTCTGCGTTAAACTCCCTCTCCTCGGGGAGAGGGAGGGGCCCATTCGCGTTGGCGAATGGGAGGGTGAGGGGGATGGTGGGCGACCGGGAGCTGGAGAGCCGTTCGGTCGGGCGAGCGCGACGCCTGCGGCAGAACGGGACCGATGCGGAGCGGAAGCTGTGGTTCGTCCTTTCACGCCAGCGAATCGAAGGGGCGAAGTTCCGCCGCCAGCACCCCTTCGGCCCCTATGTCCTCGACTTCTATTGCGAGAAGGCGCGCCTGGCCATCGAGGTCGATGGGGGCCAGCACACCGAGGAGAGGGACCGCGACCGCACGGCCTATCTGAACGCGCAGGGCGTGACAGTGCTGCGCTTCTGGAATCATCAGGTCCTGCGGGAAACCGAGGCGGTGGCCGAGATGATCGCGCACGAATTGCGGCAGCGAGCCACCCCCTCACCCTCCCGCCGCCAACGCGGCGGGCCCCTCCCTCTCCCCAAGGAGAGGGAATCCTGAGCATCCGGACATGAATTCTGTACCGATCGTCGACTTCGCCGGGGTGGCCAAGAGCTTCGGGGCGGTCAGGGCGCTGGGCGGGGTCGACCTTACGGTCGCGCCCGGCGAATGCCTCGGCTTGGCCGGGCACAACGGCGCCGGCAAGTCGACGCTGATGAATGTCCTGGCCGGCACCCTGGCGCCCGATCAGGGGCGGCTGACCGTGCTGGGCGAGGACCGCACCGGCCGCTACGCCATCGGCCCGGCCCAGGCGCTCGGCATCCGCTGTGTGTTCCAGGAGCTGTCGCTCTGCCCCAACCTGACGGTGGCGGAGAATGCCCGGATCACCCATCCCGGCCTGACCGGCCCGGGCTGGCGCCGCCGCGCCGGCGACCTCATCATCGGCACGCTCGACCGCATCTTCCCCGGCCACGGCATCGCGCCGGAGGCCGAGGTGGCGGACCTGTCGATCGGCCGGCGCCAGATGGTCGAGATCGCCCGCGCCTTCAGCGTGACCGACGCGCCGCTGCACCTCGTCATCCTGGACGAGCCGACCTCCTCGCTCGACGCCGTCGCCGCCGGGCAGCTGCTGGACTATGTGCGCCGGCGGGTGGCCGAGGGCCTGTCGGTGATCCTGATCACCCATATCCTGGGCGAGATCCTGTCGACCGCCGGCCGCATCGTGGTGATGCGCGACGGCCGGGTGGTCGGCGCCTGGAAAGCCGGCGAGATCGACAAGCCCGGCCTGGTTGCCGCCATGGGCCACGCTGCTTCCGCCGCCGCCGAAGCCCGGGCCGAGGTGGGCCGGTCGGCGCCGGTCCGGGTGCGCGTACCCTCCGCCCCCGGGACGGGGCTGGAGCTGGTGGCGCGCGAGGGTGAGATCATCGGCCTCGCCGGCCTCGCCGGGCATGGCCAGAGCCGCCTGCTGCAGCGGGTCTACGACGCCGCCATCGGATCCCGCTTCGGCCTGCGCCGCGGCATGGAGGTGCGCGGCCGCGTCGCCTTCGTCGCCGGCGACCGCCAGACCGAGGGCGTGTTCCCGCTGTGGTCGATCGAGCGCAACATCACCATCCGCGGACCTCTCCGGCGGCATTCTCACCCTCTCCGGCGGCAACCAGCAGAAGGCGCTGTTCGCCCGCGCGTTGGGCTGCGACGCCGATACCGTGCTGATGGACGACCCGATGCGCGGCGTCGATGTCGGCACCAAGCACGAGGTCTATGGGCTCGTGCGTTCCCAGGCGCAACAGGGCCGCAGCTTCCTCTGGTACACCACCGAAATGGAGGAGCTGGAGCACTGCGACCATGTCTATGTGTTCCGCAACAACCGCATCGTCGCCGATCTCAGCCGGTCGCAGCTGACCGAATCCGCCGTCCTCCAGGCCTCCTTCGCGGAAGAAGAGCGCCGCGCCTCATGAC
>JAEKLZ010000052.1 GCA_019508225.1 Inquilinus limosus
CGCCGCCGGGGGCGCCCCAGCCGGTGACCGCCGCGCCGAAGAACTCGGCGTTGGCGGCGCGGAACGCCGCCTCCGCCGCCGGCAGCTCGTCATCGGCATAGATCGCCTGCACCGGGCAGACCGACAGGCAGATGCCGCAGTCGATGCATTCCTCGGGGTGGATGTACATCATCCGCCCGCCCTCATAGATGCTGTCGACCGGGCAGACCTTCTGGCAGGCGCCGTCCTTCACGTCGATGCAGGCGGAGGCGATGATGTGGGTCATGACGGGCGCCGCCTCCTCACCGCCCCTGCCAGCGCGGCGGGCGCTTTTCCTGGAAGGCGCGCACGCCCTCCTCCTGGTCCGCCGAGCGCAGCGCCTCGACCAGCGCCGGCAGGCGCAGCGCCTGGGCCTGGGCGGCGGTCAGCCCGGCGCCGGCCCGCACCATCTGCTTGATCGCCCGCACCGACAGCGGCGCGCAGGCCAGGATGTCGGCGACCCAGCGGTCGACCGCCGCATCCAGCCCCTCCGGCGCCGCCACCTCGTTGACCAGGCCCAGCCGCAGCGCCTCCTCCGCGCCGATGCGGCGGCCGGTCAGCAGCAGGCCCATGGCCTGGACACGGCTCAGCCGCCGCGGCAGCAGGGCGATGCCGCCATCCAGCGCCAGCCGGCCGACCCGCGGCTCCGGCAGGCCGAAGCTGGCGCCGGACGAGGCCACGACGATGTCGCAGCCCAGCACCATCTCCATGCCGCCGCCGAGCGCATGGCCGTTGACCCGGGCGATCACCGGGATGTCCAGCGTCTCGCGCAGGGCGATGCCGCCGAAGCCGCCGGGGCGCGGCGCGGCCCAGTAGTCCAGCCCGCTGACACCCGACCCGTCCTTCATGTCGGCGCCGGTGCAGAAGGCGCGGTCGCCGGCGCCGGTCAGGATCACGGCACGGATCGACCGGTCGCGTTCGATCGCCTCCCAGATCCGGATCAGCTCCGTCTCGGTCGCCCGGTCGACCGCGTTCATCCGGTCGGGCCGGTCGAGGGTGACACGGGCGATCTCGCCCTCGACCGTGAAACGGACGGTCATGACAGCACCCCCGCCTCGCGCAGCGCCCGGATCCGCGACGCCGGGAAGCCGGCCTCGGCCAGCACGGCGTCGCCATCGGCGCCCAGCCCCGGCGGGGCGTGGCGGATGCGGAAGGCCGAGGGGTCCATGGTCAGCGGCGATCCGATCAGCGCCAGCGGGTCGCCCGGCTCATGCGACACCACGCTGCCATTGGCCTTGGTCTGCTCATGCACCAGCGCGTCGGCCAGCGTCAGCACCGGGGCGCAGAGCAGATCCTGCTCGTCCAGCCGGGCCAGCCAGTGCTCGGTGCTGTCGGTGGCGAGGCGCTCGCGGAACAGCGCCTGCAGCTCGGCCTTGTGCTTCACCTGGCCGGCGAAATCGGAATAGCGCGGATCGGCCGACAGATCGGGCAGGCCCAGCGCGGCGCAGATGTCGCGCAGCGGGTTGGCCTTGAAGGCGCCGACCAGGACGACGGCGCCGTCGGTGGTGGGAAACGCGCCGGTCAGCGGATAGGCGCCCCAGCTGAAGTCGCGGCCACGCTGCAGCCACATCGCCGCTTCCTGCATCTGCATGGCGAGCATGGATTCGAACAGCGACACCGAGACCTGCTGGCCTCGCCCGGTCTTCTCCCGCTGCAGCAGGGCCAGCAGGATCGCCTGCACCAGATGCATGCCGGCCGAGTAGTCGCACAGCGAGGTGGCGTAGATGGTCAGCGGCTCGTCGTCGTTGCACTTCCGCATCATCACGCCGGACAGGGCCTGGGCCAGGATGTCCTGGCCGCCCTTGTAGGCCAGCGGCCCGGCCTGGCCGAAGCCGGAGCCGAAGGCGCAGATGATGCGCGGGTTGATCTCCGCCAGCCGGGCATAGCCGAAGCCCATCCGCTCCATCACCCCGGCGCGGAAGTTGTTGACCACGATGTCGGCGCCGCGGATCAGCTCGTAGACCACCTGCTTACCGTCATCCTGGCGCAGGTCCAGCGCGATCGACCGCTTGTTGCGGTTCAGGCTGCGGAACACCGGATTGTTCGGCCCATCCGGATCGTCCGGGATCGAGCTGCGCGACAGGTCGCCGGCGCCCGGCCGCTCGATCTTGATGACGTCGGCGCCGTAATCGGCCAGCACCTGGGTGGCGCTGGGGCCGAGCATGACCTGGGAGAAGTCGATCACCCGGATGCCGGACAGCGGCTGGATCCCGTCGCTTTGCATGCTGCTCACGCCCCCTATTCCGCGGCTTCCGCCACCTGCGCATTGGCCGCCGGCCGGTCGCCCGGATCGGCCCCCTGGGCCCGCAGCGTAGCCTGCAGCCGGGCGACGTCCACCCGGTCGACGCCGACGCCGGCCTGCACCGCCAGCGCCGCCGCCACGCCCGCGGCCTCGCCCATCGCCATGCAGGGCGGGATCTCGCGCGAGATGCGCTGGGCGGCGGAGGTGGCGGAGTAGTGCCGGCCGGCGACCAGCAGCTGCGACACGTCGCGGGGCAGCAGCGAGCGATAGGGGGTGTAGTAGTCGCGGCCGCGGGCGATGCTGTCGGCGAAGTGGCGGCGCTGGGTCACGTCCTCCTTCGACACGACGTGGACGCCGTCCAGCAGGCGGCTCTGGCGCACGCCGACCTGCGGCGCCACATCGACCACGAAGGCGTTCTCGAAGCCCGGCATCTTCGCCCGGGCATAGGCGACCAGCGCGGCGATGCGGTCGCGGCCCTGGAAGTCGGCGCGCGTCAGGTCGTCGACCTTCAGCCCGTCGAAGCCGGCCATGTGCGGGCAGTTGCACCAGACCACGCCGGCCAGCGGCGTCTTCAGCCACCATTTGTCCCAGGACCCGCCCATGATGCGCTTGGCCTCGCGGTCCAGCGCGGCGAAGGCCTCCGGCTCCTCATATTCGAAGCGCTCGGCCGCCGCGGTGTCGACCCCGCCGAGGCGGAACACGGTGGTGACGATGAAGGCGCCCTGGATGAAGGGCGCGCCGGCCGAGGCGGCGACGTCGAGGTCGCCGGTGGCGTCGATCACCACCGACCCCATGATCGCCTGGCGGCCTTCCTTGCTGTCGCAGATCACGCCGGTGATGCGGCCCTCCTCGACGATGGCGCGCGAGAACCAGCTGTGCAGGCGCAGGGTGACCCCGGCCTCGCGCACCAGGTCGTTGGCGACGCGCTTGTAGCCGTCGGGGTCGAAGGCGGCGGCGTAGCAGATCGGCTGCGGCTTCATGTGGGAGTGGAAGTCGAACACGCCCCAGCGCGACCATTTCCGCCACATCGCCGGGTCGGAGCGGCGATCGGCCTCGGGCGGCGCGACGCACAGGCCGATCCGCTCCATCCGGTCGATCATCTCGCCGCACAGGCCGCGGACGCTGATCTCGGCGCCATTGCTCATGTCGTCCAGCACCAGGACCATGCCGCCCGAGGCCAGGCCGCCGAGATAGGCGTAGCGTTCCAGCAGGATCACCGACAGGCCGTTGCGGGCGGCGGCGACGGCGGCGGAGATGCCGGCCGGCCCGCCGCCGACGACGACGAGGTCGGCGCGCGCCGCGACCGGGATCCGGCCTTCGGGTTCGACAATGGTGTCAGGCATCGTGGCCATGCTCACGGGCTCCGCAATGAGGTCGGGAGGTGGGGACCGCGCGTCAGGCGGCGCGGACGTTCCATTTCAGGAAGCGGTGCTCGGCCCAGCTGATCACGCCGAAGAAGGTGGCCGAGAACACCGAGCCGACGACGATGGTGGCGTAGAGCAGCGGGGAGTCGAAATTGTAGGTCGCCTGGATGATCAGCGCGCCGATGCCCTTGGTGGCGCCGATCCATTCGCCGACGATGGCGCCGATCACCGCGGTCGAGGCCGCGATCTTCAGCGCCGAGAACAGATAGGGCAGCGCGTTCTTCAGCCGCAGCTTGACGAACACCTCGCGCGGCGAGGCCGACAGGATGCGCATCAATTCCAATTGCTGCGGGCTGACGTCGCGCAGGCCGCGGGTCATGTTGACCAGGGTCGGGAAGAAGCAGATCAGCGCCGCGATGGCGATCTTCGGCTCCATGCCGTTGCCCAGCAGCAGCACCAGGATCGGCGCCTTGGCGACCACCGGGATGGTGTTGACCATCACCGCGACCGGGAAGAACGCCTCCTCCAGCGTCCGCTTCCAGACGAAGGCGATGGCGATCAGGATCGCCGCGGTATTGCCCAGCAGGAAGCCCAGCACCGCCTCGATCGCGGTCGGCAGCAGGTTCGACAGCAGCATGCCGGATTTGGCGACCAACACCTTGGCCACCGCGCTGGGCGCCGGGGCGATGAAGGGCTTGATGCCGAGCAGCGGCACCGCGATCTCCCACAGCACCAGGATCGCGGCCACGGCCAGGACCGGCAGCAGCCGGCGGCGCCAGGCCAGGAAGCGCTGCGTTCCGGCAAAGGCGGCCTGGGCTTCGGCGTCCTCGGCGAAGGCGCCGGCCATGGGCAGGGTGTCGGTGGCGGGCGCGACCATCAGCAGGCCTCCAGCACGCGCCGCAGCCGGGCGGCGAGGTCGACGAATTCCCGGGTCTCGCGCACCGGGATGCGGCGCGGCGACGGCAGGTCGACCGGCACCAGCTCGCGCACCCGGCCGGGCCGGGCGGCCAGCAGCAGCACCTCCTGCCCCAGGAAGGCGGCCTCATAGATCGAATGGGTGACGAACAGGATGGTGGTGCCCGTCTCCTCCCACACCCGCAGCAGCTCCTCGTTCAGCCGGTCGCGGGTGATCTCGTCGAGGGCGCCGAAGGGCTCGTCCATCAGCAACAGCTTCGGGTCGTTGGCCAGCGCCCGGGCGATCGAGACGCGCTGGCGCATGCCACCCGACAGCTCGTGCGGGAAGGCGTTCTCCCAGCCGCCGAGCCCGACCAGGTCCAACAGCTCGCGCGGGCTGCGCTTGCCGGGGCGGGCGCGGCCGACCTCGAGCGGCAGCTCGACATTCTGCAGCGCCGTGCGCCAGGGCAAGAGCGCCGGGTCCTGGAACACGAAGCCGATGTCCCGCCGCTCGCGCGCCGCCGAGGCGCTGCCGCCGAGCACGCGGACGGCGCCGCTGGTCGGCGGGATCAGGTCGGCCACCACCCGCAGCAGGGTGGACTTGCCGCAGCCGGACGGGCCAAGCAGGGTGACGAAGCCGCCAGGCCCGACCGCCAGGTCGATGCCCTCCAGCGCGGTCACGGTGCCGCGTTCGGTGGTGAAGCGGACCGTCACCCGATCCAGGCGGATGGCGGGCTCCGCGGCCGCGGCGGCGGCGGGCGGCTCGAGGCGGACCGCGCGGTCCAGGGCGATGGCGGGCATGGGCGCGCTTCCCTTCAGCCGATCTTCGGGCGGTTGCCGCGGGTGGCGTCCAGCACCGCGGTGCTCATCACCGCGTCGATCGGCGGCGTGCCGGCGGTGAACTGGCCGAGCCCGGCATAGAGGTCGATCTGCTCCTGCCACACGGCGGGGTCGAAGCAGCCCCAGCCATCCTGCTTCGTCTTCTCGGTGAAGACGTAGTCGAGCAGGGTCTTGCAGGCCGCCAGCTCGTCCTCGCGCACCGCGTCCGGGTATTCCTGCAGGAACAGGTCGACCGCCTGCTCCGGCTTCTCCCGCGCATATTGCCAGCCGCGGCCGGCGGCGCGCAGGAAGCCGGCCAGCAGGTCGCCCTGGCCCTCGATGGTCTCGGCCGTGGCGTAATAGGGCATGGCGTAGAGCCGCACGCCCTGGTCCCACAGCCGCATGGTGATCATGTCGGGGCCGAGCACCTTGAGCGCGGTGCGGTTGGTCTCCCACCCCGTGATGCAGTCGACTTGGCCGGTCAGCAGCGGCGACATGTCGGCGCCGATGACCACGACCTCGACGTCGCCCTCGGCGATGCCGTGCTTGCGCAGCAGGGCCGACAGCAGGATCCGGCCGGTGGCCTGCACCCCGACCTTCTTCCCGACCATGTCCTGCGGCGAGCGGACCGGCGCCGCCGGCAGCGAGAAGTAGCTGTAGGGGTGCTGCTGCGCCCCGACGGCGAAGCATTTCACCGGGATGCCCTGCGACGCCGCCAGCAGCAGCGAGGGGCTGGAGGAGACCTGGCCGATCTCGAACCGGCCGGAGGCGACGATGGCGACACCGTCGATGCTGGGCCCGCCCGGCTGGATCGCGAAGTCGATCTTCTCCTCGTCGAAATAGCCGAGGCGCTTGGCCACGATCTCGCCGAGCTGGTTGTCGTTCGCCAGCCAGCCGAGCTGCATGTTCACTGCGCGGGTGCCGGTCGCGGCCCGGGCCGGGCCGGGGATCACCGTGGGGCAGGCCAGCCCGCCGGCCAGCGCCAGGCCGGCCTTGAGCACATGTCGCCGGCTGGCGGAGAGCGTCGTCGCCATGAAGCCATCTCCTGTTTGGGGTCACGTTGGACCCGGAGCTTCCCTGCCGATGCGGCTCTTGGCGGTGTCGCTCGTCGTGGCTTCCTGGGGCGACGCGTCCGCGCTCGGATCCGGCAACTTTAGGGGTGCCGCGGCGTGCGCCGGAAGAATAGAATTTCGCGCGAGGTGATGCCTTTTCGGCATCACCCGGGGACGGGCTTCAGGGGGCGACCGGCATGCATGCGGTGGTGCTGCGCTATCTCGACCATGTCGCGCGGCTGGGATCGATCCGACGGGCGGCAGAGGCGCTGAACGTCGCCTCCTCCGCCGTCAACCGGCAGATCCTGAAGCTGGAGGCGGAGATCGGCGCGGCGCTGTTCGAGCGGCGCGGCAACGGCGTGCGGCTGACGCCGGCCGGCGAGCACCTGCTGCGCCACGCCCGGCACACGCTGGCGGAATGGCAGCGCACCTGCAGCGACATCGCCGCCCTGTCCGGCGACCTGCATGGCGAGGTGCGGATCGTGGCGATCCCGTCGCTGCTGGTGCGGGTGGTGCCGCGGGCGATCGAGGCGGTGGCGACGCAGCACCCGCACATCTCCTTCCGCGTCATCGACGCCGACCCGGCCGAGCATGTCGAGGAGATGCGGGCCGGCCGGCCGGACATGGCGCTGCTGTTCATCGACCGGCGGCAGCGCAGCTACGAGCTGACCGCCCGGCTGCGCACGGCGCTGGGCGCGATCATGCGGCCGGACCATCCGCTGGCCGCGGCCGAAGGCGTCACCCTGACGCAATGCGCCGACTATCCGGTGGTGATGCTGAACGACCCCTGGCTGCTGGACGCGGTGTCGGAGAGCGAGTTCATCCACAGCGGCGCCCAGTTCAGCGCCCGCATCCTGTCGAACTCGCTGACCGTGATGAAGGCGGCGATGCGCTCCGGCCTCGGCATCGGCTTCTTCACCCCGACCGGCTTCGTCGACGAGATCCGGCGCGGCGAACTGGTCTGCGTGCCGCTGATGGAGCCGGGGCTGGCCGGCAGCGAGATCGGGCTGTTCGTCCATCGCGGCCGCGCCACCGCGCCGCACATCCAGGCGCTGGCCGCGGAGCTGGGCCGGCAGTTGCACGACCTGGCGGAGGACATCGCGGCGATCGGCCGATCAGCGGATGACGATCCTTGCGGGCGCCATTGAATCCCGGCATTGGCCCGTCAGCCCCCGAGATAGGCTTCCATGGAATCGTCGAGCGCTTCCAGCCAGGGCGTGTGGTGCTTCGGCGACATGGTGCCGGTCATCAGCGATCGGTAGGCATGGTTGCGGAAGCCCATGATATCTTCCGCCTTGTGGTGCTCCCACTCCATGAAGGTCTGGTTCGTGGCCTCGATGTCGAAGCTCGGGTAGTCCGTCTCGGCCAGCAGTTCCTTCACATAGTCGCCCTGGAACCAGATCATCTGCTCGGCGCCGTCCAGCGTCTCCTCCCGCGCCCGCCACTTGTCGAAATTGGCTTTCAGCTCGGCCTCCGGCGGCAGCTCGATCCGGCCCATCATGACGTCGCGCGCCCACCAGGCCTGAACGTCGAACATGTTGAAGGTGTAGAACTGGTCCTGCATGCCGATGTAGAACAGCTGCGGATTGCGGTCATAGACCACGCCCTTGTACAGGCTGTCGCTCCACAGCCGGTTGGCGGTCTTCAGGCGCAGGTCATCCGGCAGGAACGGGAAGTGATGCTGGTAGCCGGTGCAGAGGATCAGCGCGTCGACATCCTTCGATGAGCCGTCGAGGAAATGCGCCGTGCGGTTCTCGAGCCGGACCAGCAGCGGCCGCTCCTCGAAATTCTCCGGCCATTTGAAGCCCATCGGCTTCGAGCGGTAGCTCGTGGTCACCGACCTGGCGCCGTATTTCCAGCACTGCGAGCCGATGTCCTCGGCCGAGTAGCTGCGGCCGACGATCAGGATGTCCTTGCCCTTGAACTCGACCGCGTCGCGGAAATCGTGGGCGTGCAGCACCCGGCCGTTGAAGGTCTTCACGCCCTCGAAATAGGGCACATGCGGCGTCGAGAAATGGCCGCTGGCGACGACGACGTAGTCGAACTCCTCGTCATACATGCGGTCTTCGACGCGGTTGTGGGCCGTCACGGTGAACTTCTTCGTGTCGGCGTCGAAGCTGACCATCCGCACCGGGGTGCTGAAGCGCACCCATTGCCGGACATTCGCCTTCTCGACCCGGCCCTTGATGTAGTCCCACAGCACGGCCCGCGGCGGGTAGGAGGCGATCGGCTTGCCGAAATGCTCCTCGAAGGAATAATCGGCGAATTCCAGGCATTCCTTCGGCCCGTTGGACCAGAGATAGCGGTACATGCTGCCATGCACCGGCTCGCCATACTCGTCCAGCCCGGTGCGCCAGGTGTAGTTCCACAGCCCGCCCCAATCGGCCTGCTTCTCGAAGCAGACGACCTCCGGGATCTCGGCGCCCTTCTGGGCCGCCGACTGGAAGGCCCGCAGCTGGGCGAGGCCGGATGGGCCGGCGCCGATGACGGCTACTCTGGTCATGGATGGTCCCCTGTCGCTGGCATGCTGTTCTTCGCGCGCATTGTCGTTCAATCCGGCCAGATGCCGGGGCTGGTCGGGGCGCCGTCGTCATGGGCCGACAGCCAGGCGATGGTGTCCTCGCGGTAGCGGGTCAGCCCCTTGTAGTCGACCAGCTCCGGCGGCAGCGTCCGCAGCACGCGCGGCAGGCGCCGGGCCCATTTCGGCACGGTCACCAGCTCGTTCATGTTCATCAGGTAGCAGCGGATGACGAACAGGATGGCGTTCGACCGCGGCAGCCGCCACAGCGTCTGCAGCTCGACCCGCAGATGCACCTTCTCGCCGACATTGTCCGGCGTCACGGTCGCCCGGTCCGGGCCCCATTTCGGATAGTTCTCCGGGCTGGTGTCGAGCCGCGGATTGATCGTCATGGTCCAGTTGAACCGGCGCGTCGGCCTGCCCTGCTGCAGGTTGAGCAGGAACTTCAGCGCCCGGTCGAACACGCCGATCTGGTGCGCCAGCGGCACCGGCCCGTGCCATTCCATGAAGTTCATGCCGATGTCGAAATCGAGCGACCAATCGGCCTGCGTCGTCACCATGCCGGCATCCATCCACAGGTTGCCGTTGCGCTGGTCGACGATGCAGAAATCGCCCTGCGCCTGCCGGGTGATGTATTCGAACGGCTCATAGGGCAGGGTCGACGGGTTGCCGAAGGTGAAGCTGTCGTCGATGCCGAGCGGCCGGTTGATCCAGCGCCACTGGTCGCCGTTGCGGATCAGGGTGAAGTGGTCGGGATAGCCGGCCGCCTGCTCCTCCATCAGCAGCTCCAGCGTGTCCCATTGCGCGCTCATCATGTGCGGCAGGGCCTGGTAGCGCAGCGGGTCCTCGGCCAGCACCAGCGCCCGGTCCCGCATCTCGGCGACGTAGTGCTCGTCGACATCGATCAGGTTCTCGAACACCGTGCCCGCCTGCCCGCGGACATGCGGCTCCATGTTGACGGCGTACATGTAGGCGTCTTCGTGGAACGGGAACGGGAACCGGCGGATGTTCTCCGGGCTGTTGCGGTAGCTGAAATCGTCGCGGAAGGTCTCCTGCCTGAAGACGATCGCCATGTGGCCTCCTTGTCCCGCTTACCGGCGCCTAAAGGTCGAGATGCAGCGTCGTGCCCTCGAACCGGGACACGCAGACCATGACCTTGCCGCCGGCCGCCTTCTCTTCATCCGTCAGATAGACGTCGTGATGCAGCAGCGTGCCGTCGCAGGCGACGACCGCGGCCTCGCATTGGCCGCAGGCCCCGCCGCGGCACAGGAACGGCGCATCGACGCCCGCCGCCTCGATCGCATCCAGCATGCTTTCGTGATGACCCACATGGACCGTCTTGCCGGACCGCAGCAGCCGGATGGTGAAGGGCTTGCCGGGCAGCGGTGCCAGGAAGCGCTCGGAATGCAGGTTCTCGGCCGGCCAGCCGGCCTCCACCCCCGCCTTCAGCACGCCGTCGATCATGCCGGAGGGGCCGCAGACATAGAGATGCGTGCCGAGCGGTTGGCTGTCGAGCAGCCGCCCGATCGGCATGGCCTCACCCTCCGCATCGCAATAGACGGTGACGCGGTACGGGCCGTAGCGCTGCACCAGCTCGCGCCAATAGGCGCCGCGGTCGCGGCTGCGGATGGCGTAGTGCAGCTCGAACTCCCGGCCTTCGCGGGTGAATTGCCGCATCATGGCCAGGAAGGGCGTGATGCCGATGCCGCCGGCGATCAGCAGGTGTTTGCGGCCGCGCCAATCCGGCTGGAATAGGTTGACCGGGTGGCTGATCCTCAGCTCGTCGCCCTCCCGCAGCCGCTCATGCATGAAGGTCGACCCGCCGCGCGAATCCTCGACATGCAGCACGCTGACCTCGTAGCCCGAGCAGTCATCCGGCGGCGACATCAGCGAATAGGCGTTGCGGCGGGTATGGCCGTCATCGTCCATCACGACGATGATGTGGGCGCCGCCGGAGAAATGCGGCAGGGGCTTGCCGTCCACCCGTTCAAAGCGGAAGCGCTTGAC
>JAEKLZ010000053.1 GCA_019508225.1 Inquilinus limosus
CAGAAGCGGTCGGCGCCCAGCGCCACGTCGCCGGCCGGGTCGGCCAGAACCCAGGGGCCGTCATGCAGCCCCTCGGCCTTGCTGTCAGCGGCCGGCGCCGGATAGCCGAGGTCCCAGGCGGCCTCACGGTAGAGGTCCGGCCGGTAGACGGCGGCGGCAGCGGCGGCGATGTCGACGCTGTCCGGCAGGTCGCCCCAGCGGCGCAGCTGCGCCAGGAACCAGGCGGCGTGGGACCGCCAGGGCAGGCCGGCGGCGCGGCGGTGATAGACCGGGCCGCGCGCCGGCAGCCCGTCGACCATCAGCTCGCCCGGCCGGCCGACCAGGCTGGCGGCGATCGATGCGGCCGGGGCGTTCAGCACCTCCGGTGTCGCCAGCATCGCCACCGCCTCGGGCCGGTGCTGCGGCCGGTCCAGCCACGCCGCGGCACGGATCAGGGCGCGCAGCAGGGCGCGATGGGCGTCCGGCCGGGCCTCGGCCCAGGCGCGGGTGACGGCGAAGACCTTCTCCGGCGCGTTGTTCCAGATCTGCCAGCCGGTGGTGGCCATGACGCCGACCCCCTGGTCGACCGCGACGTCGCCCCAGGGCGCGCCGACGCAGAAGCCGTCGACCCGCCCTGCCGACAGATGCGCCACCATCTGCGGCGGCGGCACCACCACGATGCGGACGTCGCGCTGCGGGTCGACCCCGCCGGCCGCCAGCCAGGTGCGCAGCTGGTCGTGATGGCTCGACACCGGGAAGACGATGGCGAAGACCGGCGGCGGTGCCCCGGTCTGGCGGCGCGCGGCGACGACGGCCGCGATCGCGGTGGCCGAGCCGGCGGCCGCACCCTCGGGATCCGCCGCCGCCATCTCTGCCGCCAGGGCGTTCGAGACGGTGACGGCGTTGCCGTTCAGGTTCAGCGACAGGCCGACCAGCATCGGCGTCTTCGGGCCGCTCAGCCCCAGCGTGATCGCCAGCGGCAGCGGCGCCAGCATATGGGCGCCATCGAGCAAGCCGCAGACCAGCTTGTCGCGCAGGCTGGCCCAGCTGCTCTCGCGCGACAGCCGGACCGATAGCCCCTCCTCGCGGAAGAAGCCTTTACGCTCCGCCACGATCAGGGGCGCGCAGTCGGCCAGCGGCACGAAGCCGAGGGTCAGATCTGTGCGGTGGTCCGTCATCAGCCGCTCCAAAACAAAAAGGCGCCCGAGAGCCTGCGGAAGATCCGCAACCCTCGGACGCCTTTGCCCGGTTCGGACGGCCCGTCATCGGACCGCCTGGAATATCGTCGGACGGACGCCATTGCCCGTCGTCGCCGAAAGATACGCAAGCAGCGTGCCAACTCGTTGCGCCGCATCTTCCGGACATCGAGGTCGAGCGCTACAGCCCGATTCAGGGCTCAAAAGCGAATGGCATGGGCACGCTGCACTGCGGGATGATTCTGCTCCGCTGTTGTGCAATGCACAAAAAAGCGGCGAAAACAGGCGTGCCTAATCTTTGGTCAGCAGCTCGCTGATGCTGATCACCTGTTCGGCGATCTCGGCCAGCGGCTTGCCGCGGTCCATCGCCAGCTTGCGCAGGGCCTTGTAGGCCTCGTCCTCCGTCATGCCGCGCTGCTGCATCAGGATGCCCTTGGCGCGCTCGATCCGCTTGCGCTCGGCCAGGGTGGCGCGGGTCTTCTCCAGCTCGTCGCGCATCGCCTGGAACGCCTGGAACCGCGCGATCGCGGCCTCCAGCACCGGCTTCACCCGGTGCGGGCTGAGGCCGTCGACGACATAGGCGCTGACCCCCGCACGGATCGCCTCGCCGATCGCGGCATCGTCGCTCTGGTCGACGAACATCACGATCGGCTTCGGCCGCTCGCGGCTGACGCTGCGCATGTGCTCCAGCGCGTCGCGGTTGGGGGCGTCGAGGTCGACGATGATCACGTCCGGCTCGATCTCGCGCACCCGCGCCAGCAGGTTCTCGGTGCCGCTGGCGGTCGTCACCACGCCATGGCCGGCCGCGCTCAACGCCGCCTCGACCACGCGGCACCGCTCGGCGTTCTCATCGACCAGGAGGATGCGCAGGACCATTCGCGGGGCACAGGGGCAACGGGGACTGATCCCGTCCCAGCAAGTTCCGGACCACAGCCGGATCCGGGCCGTTGCGCAACGAATGGGCAGCCGAGGCATCTGCCGCCCTCTTGGGCAGGCTCGGCGCGGCGGAGTTCCGCCACTGGCCCGGAACTTGCCTAGTGAGAGGGATGCGGACGCAAACAAGCGTGTTCAGGGAGCTCACAATGGCATTGTCGCAGAAACATTGGATGATCGGCGCCGCGCTGGCGGTGGCCATGGGGCTGGGCTTCACCAGCGCCGCCCGGGCCGAGGACACCATCAAGGTCGGCATTCTCCATTCCCTGTCGGGCACCATGGCGATCAGCGAGACCACGCTGAAGGACGTCATGCTGATGCTGATCGACGAGCAGAACAAGAAGGGTGGGTTGCTGGGTAAGAAGCTGGAAGCAGTTGTCGTTGATCCAGCGTCGGACTGGCCGCTCTTCGCCGAGAAGGCGCGGCAGCTGATCTCGGTCGACAAGGTCGCGGCCACCTTCGGCTGCTGGACCTCGGTGTCGCGCAAATCGGTGCTGCCGGTGTTCGAGGAGCTCGACGGCATCCTGTTCTACCCGGTGCAGTACGAGGGCGAGGAGAGCTCGCGCAATATCTTCTACACCGGCGCCGCGCCGAACCAGCAGGCGATCCCGGCGGTCGACTACCTGATGAACGAGGAAGGGGTGCAGCGTTGGGTGCTGGAAGGCACCGACTACGTCTATCCGCGCACCACCAACAAGATCCTCGAGGCCTATCTGAAGGCCAAGGGCGTGGCGCCGGAGGACATCAGCGTCAACTACACGCCGTTCGGCTTCTCCGACTGGCAGACCGAGGTCGGCAAGATCAAGGCCTTCGGCTCCGCCGGCAAGAAGACCGCCGTGGTCTCGACCGTCAACGGCGACGCCAACGTGCCGTTCTACAAGGAGCTGGGCAACCAGGGCATCAAGGCGACCGACATCCCGGTCGTGGCCTTCTCGGTCGGCGAGGAGGAACTGGCCGGGCTCGACACCGGCCCGCTGGTCGGCCACCTGGCGGCCTGGAACTACTTCCAGAGCATCGACACGCCGGAGAACAAGGACTTCATCGCCAAGTGGCACGCCTTCATCAAGAACGACAAGCGCACCACCAATGACCCGATGGAGGCGCATTACATCGGCTTCAACATGTGGGTGAAGGCGGTCGAGAAGGCGGGCACCACCGACCCCGACAAGGTGATCGACGCCATGGTCGGCGTCACCGTGCCCAACCTGACCGGCGGCTATGCCAGCATGATGCCGAACCACCACATCACCAAGCCGGTGCTGATCGGCGAGATCCAGGCCGACGGCCAGATCCAGACGGTCTCGGAGACCCCCGAGGTCGTGGGCGACGAGTGGTCCGACTATCTCGAAGGCTCGAAGGACCTGATCTCGGATTGGCGCAAGCCGCTGGCCTGCGGGAATTTCAACGTCAAGACCGGCAAGTGCGGCGGTTCCGGTTCCTGATGTCCGATCGCTGAGATGAAGGCCTGAGGCAATCGGGTGAAGCACGACATGGCAAGATCTAGCGCGTTGCCTCTCCCGCCTGGCGGGAGAGGTCGGGCGTCCGCAGGACGACCGGGTGAGGGCTGGCCCGGGCCTCGACAAAGGCCCCTCACCCGGAGCCGCTTCGCGTCTCCGACCTCTCCCGCAAGCGGGAGAGGCTACGCACTGTTCTGGTCTCGCCGTATCGCTCGCGTCCTCGCCCTACTGCTCATCCTCTTCCCGCTCTCCGCCCGGGCGGAGATCCCGGCGGAGGTGCTCTCGCGCTTCGCCTCGACCAATTACGACGAGATCGCCGCCGGGGTGGACGGGGTTGCCGCCTCGGGTGATGCGCAGGCGCCGGCGATCCTGGAGGCGCTGGCGGCCGGACGGCTGATCGCGGCGCCCGGCGCGGTGGCGATCAGGACCGAGGCCGGCGGCTTCATCGATGCGGCGACCGGCGCCACGCTGGCCGAGGCGCCGGCGGGGGGCAAGCCGATCCGGGTCAACAACCGGGTGCGGCGGGCGATCGACGCCGCGATGGGGTCGCTGACCCTGCTCGCGCCCGACCGGGCCAAGCGGCTCGACGCCGCCGCCGCGGTGTTCAAGTCGCGCGACGACAAGGCGCTGCCGGCGCTGGAGGCGGCGCTGGCGCGCGAGACCGATCCGGCGGTGAAGCAGGCCTTCCTCGAAGCGCGTGCCGCCATCGTCCTGGCCAAGGGCGGCAGCGACGACGCGATCCTGCCGGCGATCGAGACCGTGTCGGCCCGCGGCGACCAGGAAGCGCGGGCGCTGCTGTCCGGCATCCCGAACCCGTCCCCGGCCGTCGCCGCCGCGGCCCAATCCGCGATCGGCCACATCGACACCCGACTCATGATCTGGAACGGGGTGCAGAGCCTGTATTACGGGCTCAGCCTCGGCTCGGTGCTGCTGATCGCCGCCATCGGCCTCGCCATCACCTTCGGCGTGATGGGCGTGATCAACATGGCGCATGGCGAGATCGTCATGCTCGGCGCCTACACCACCTTCCTGGTGCAGGAGGCGTTCCGCACCTATGCGCCGAACCTGTTCGACTATTCCCTGGCGGTGGCGCTGCCCCTGGCCTTCCTGGTCGCGGCCCTGGCCGGCGTCGCCATCGAGCGCACCATCATCCGCTTCCTCTACGGCCGGCCGCTGGAGACGCTGCTGGCCACCTTCGGCCTGTCGCTGATCCTGCAGCAGGCGGTCCGGACGGTCTTCGGCCCGTCGAACCGCGAGGTCGGCAATCCGGCCTGGATGTCCGGCGCCTTCGACCTCGGCGGCCTGACCCTGACCTGGAACCGGATGTGGATCATCGTCTTCGCGCTGCTGGTCTTCGCCGCGCTGATGCTGGTGCTGCGCTACACCGCGCTGGGACTGCAGATGCGGGCGGTGACCCAGAACCGGCGCATGGCGGCGGCGATGGGCATCCGCACCGGCCGGGTCGACATGTTGACCTTCGGCATCGGCTCCGGCGTCGCCGGCATTGCCGGGGTGGCGCTCAGCCAGATCGACAATGTCAGCCCCAATCTCGGCCAGGGCTACATCATCGACAGCTTCATGGTCGTCGTGTTCGGCGGCGTCGGCAACCTGTGGGGCACGCTGGTCGGGGCGCTGACGCTCGGCGTCGCCAACAAGCTGCTGGAGCCCTGGGCCGGCGCGGTCTTGGGCAAGATCGCGATCCTGGTCGGCATCATCCTGTTCATCCAGAGAAAGCCGCGCGGGCTATTCCCGCTCAAGGGACGGGCGGTGGAATCATGATCACGGCCCGTCTCCTCCGCGCCTCCGGCGGCCCCGCCTTCGCCCTCGGCCTCGTCGCCGTGGCGGTGCTGGTGCTGCTGGCCAATCTGGCGCTGGCGCCGGACTCGCCGTTCTACGTGCCCGGCTACGCCGTCAGCCTGATGGGCAAGTATCTGTGCTACGCCCTGCTGGCGCTGGCGATCGACCTGGTCTGGGGCTATGTCGGCATCCTCAGCCTCGGCCACGGCGCCTTCTTCGCCCTCGGCGGCTACGCCATGGGCATGTATCTGATGCGCCAGATCGGGCCGCGCGGCGTCTACGGCAACCCGGTGCTGCCGGATTTCATGGTGTTCCTGAACTGGCCGGAGCTGCCCTGGTACTGGCTCGGCTTCGACCAGTTCTGGTTCGCGGCGTTGATGGTGCTGCTGGTGCCCGGTGCGCTGGCCTTCGTGTTCGGCTGGTTCGCCTTCCGCAGCCGCGTCTCCGGCGTCTATCTCTCGATCATCACCCAGGCGATGACCTATGCCCTGCTGCTGGCCTTCTTCCGCAACGACATGGGCTTCGGCGGCAACAACGGCCTGACCGACTTCAAGGACCTGCTCGGCTTCAGCCTGCAGGCGGATGCGACGCGGGCCGGGCTGTTCCTGGCCAGCGCCATCGCGCTCGCCGCCGCCTTCCTGATGTGCCGGGCGATCACCCTGTCGCGCTTCGGCAAGGTGATGATCGCGATCCGCGACGCCGAGAGCCGCACCCGCTTCCTCGGCTACCGGGTCGAATCCTACAAGCTGGTGGTGTTCACCCTGTCGGCGATGATGGCCGGCGTGGCCGGCGCCCTCTACGTGCCGCAGATCGGCATCATCAACCCGGGCGAATTCGCCCCGGCCAACTCGATCGAGGCGGTGATCTGGGTCGCGGTCGGCGGCCGCGGCACGCTGATCGGCCCGATCATCGGCGCGGTCACGGTCAATCTCGGCAAGACCATGTTCACCAACCTGCTGCCGGAGTTCTGGCTGTTCGCCCTGGGCGGGCTGTTCATCCTGGTGACGCTGGTGCTGCCCAAGGGCATCGTCGGCGCGGTGCAGTCGGCCTGGCGGTCATGGCGAGCCCGCCCGAGCCGCCGCGCGGCGGAAGTGGCGACGGAGACGCCGCGATGAACGCGCCACTCGACACCCACGCGCCCACCCAGGCGCTGCTCTATCTTGATGGCGTCACCGTCACCTTCAGCGGCTTCCGGGCGCTCAACGCCCTGTCGCTGGTGATCGAGCCGGGCGAGATGCGGGCGATCATCGGCCCGAACGGGGCCGGCAAGACCACGATGATGGATGTCATCACCGGCAAGACCCGGCCGGACCAGGGCGAGGCGCTGTTCCGCGGCACCCACGACCTGACCCGGCTGGACGAGACGGCGATCGCGGGCCTCGGCATCGGACGCAAATTCCAGAAGCCGACGGTGTTCGACAGCCACACAGTCGGGGACAACCTCCTCCTGTCCCTGGCGGGCCCGCGGTCGCCGACCAACCTCCTGTTCGGCCGCCCCCGCGCCGACACGGCGGAGCGGATCGACGAGATCCTGGCAACGACCAAGCTGACGCCGCATCGCGACCGGCTCGCCGGGGCGCTGTCGCACGGCCAGAAGCAGTGGCTGGAGATCGGCATGCTGCTGGCGCAGGAGCCGGCGCTGCTGCTGGTGGACGAGCCGGTGGCCGGCATGACCGACGCGGAGACCGAGGAGACGGCGATCCTGCTGCGCGAGATCAACAAGACCCGGTCGGTGGTGGTGGTGGAGCACGACATGCATTTCGTCCGCGCCCTCGACGTCAAGGTGACGGTGCTGCACGAAGGCTCGGTGCTGGCCGAAGGGCCGCTCGACGCCGTCAGCGCCGACCCGCGCGTCATCGACGTCTATCTGGGGCGCTGAGGATGCTCGCAGTCGAAGGCATCGACCTGTTCTACGGCGCGGCGCAGGCGCTGCGGCGGGTCTCGCTCGGCGTCGGCAAGGGCGAAGTGACCTGCCTGCTCGGCCGCAACGGCGTCGGCAAGACCAGCACGCTGCGCGCCATCGTCGGCCAGCAGCCGGTCGCGGCCGGCAAGGTGCTGTGGGAAGGCGAGGACATCACCCGGCTGCCGACGGCGGAGCGGGCGCGGCGCGGCATCGCCTTCGTGCCGCAGGGCCGCGAGATCTTTCCGCTGCTGACGGTGAAGGAGAACCTGGAGACCGGCTTCGCCGTGCTGCCGCGGCGCGAGCGGCGGGTGCCGGAGGAGATCTTCGAACTGTTCCCGGTGCTGAAATCGATGCTGGGCCGGCGTGGCGGCGACCTGTCGGGCGGGCAGCAGCAGCAGCTGGCGATCGGCCGGGCGCTGGTGACGCGGCCGCGCCTGCTGATCCTGGACGAGCCGACGGAGGGTATCCAGCCGTCGATCATCAAGGATATCGGCCGCGTCATCGCGATGTTGCGCGATCGCGGCACCATGGCGATCCTGCTGGTCGAGCAGTATTTCGATTTCGCCCATGCTCTGGGCCAACGTCTCGTCGTGCTGGATCGCGGCGAGGTCGTGGTGGACGGGGACAAGACCGCGCTCGATGAAGACAGCGTCCGTCGTCACCTTACGGTCTGACCCGCCGGCCCTCGCGGAGCCGACGGCCCTGCCCGTGCCGCTGGCGCGCGCCCGCGGCCGGCTCGACCTCGGCTTCAAGCGGCGCGGGGTCGAGACGGTGCTCGACGCCCTGTTCCAGGAGGGCTGCGCCAAGGCGCGCTTCCCGCGGCGCGAGGCCGGCGCCTTCGCCGGCGCCGTGCTGCTGAACACGGCGGGCGGGCTGACCGGCGGCGACCGGCTGAGCCAGGCGGTGCGCTGGGGCGAGGGCACGGCGGCGACGGTGGCGGGGCAGGCGGCGGAGCGGATCTACCGCTCGCTCGGCGACGCGGCGCAGATCGAGACGCGGCTGACGGTCGAGCCCGGCGCCGTGGCGGAGTGGCTGCCGCAGGAGACCATCCTGTTCGACCGCGCCCGCCTCGACCGCGACCTGCGGATCGAGCTGCGCGGCGATGCGCGCTTCCTCGGGGTCGAGGCGATCGTGTTCGGCCGGGCGGCGATGGGCGAGACGGTGCGGCAGGGCACGCTAGGCGCAGGCGTTGATCGACCCGTTGCGCGCGGTGCTGGCCGAGGCGCAGGGTCTGGCCGGCGCCAGCGCCTGGAATGGCCTTCTGGTTGCCCGCTTCGCCGCGCCGGACGGTGCCGTGCTGCGGCGGGATCTCATCTCGGCGCTCGGTATCCTGCGGGCCGGACGCCCGCTGCCGCGCGTCTGGCAATGTTGAAGAAGCATCGGGAGGACACCCCTTGAACCTGACCCCGCGGGAGAAGGACAAGCTGCTGATCGCCATGGCCGCGATGGTGGCGCGCCGGCGGCTGGAGCGCGGCGTGAAGCTGAACTATCCGGAGGCGGTGGCGCTGATCTCGGACTTCGTCACCGAAGGCGCGCGCGACGGCCGCTCGGTCGCCGATCTGATGGCGGCGGGCGCCACGGTGCTGAGGCGCGACCAGGTGATGGAGGGCATCGCCGAGATGATCCACGACGTCCAGGTCGAAGCCACCTTCCCCGACGGCACCAAGCTGGTGACCGTCCACGAGCCGATCCGCTGAGGAGCCGCAGCATGATCCCGGGCGAACTCATTCCGGCGCAGGGCGAGATCGAGCTGAACGCCGGGCGCGACAGCATCGTCCTGACCGTCGCCAACACCGGCGACCGGCCGGTCCAGGTCGGCAGCCACTATCACTTCTTCGAGACCAATCCGGCCCTGTCCTTCGACCGGGCGGCAGCGCGGGGCCGGCGGCTGGACATCGCCTCCGGCACCGCCGTGCGGTTCGAACCGGGGCAGAGTCGCGAGGTCAAGCTGGTGAAGTTGGCTGGTTCGCGCATCGCCATCGGCTTCCGCCAGGCGGTCATGGGGCCGCTCGATCCGGCCCAGGGCTGAGGAGGCCGAGACATGCCGATTTCCATCTCCCGCGCCGCCTATGCCGACATGTTCGGGCCGACCACCGGCGACCGGCTGCGCCTGGCCGACACCGAGCTGTTCATCGAGATCGAGCGCGACCACACGATCTATGGCGAGGAGGTCAAGTTCGGCGGCGGCAAGGTGATCCGCGACGGCATGGGGCAAAGCCAGGCCACGCGGGCCGAAGGCACCGCCGACACCGTCATCACCAACGCCGTGATCCTCGACCACTGGGGCATCGTCAAGGCCGATGTGGCGATCCGCGACGGCCGCATTGCCAGGATCGGCAAGGCCGGCAACCCGGACATCCAGCCGGGCGTCGACATCGTCATCGGCCCGGGCACCGAGATCATTGCCGGCGAAGGCAAGATCCTGACCGCCGGCGGCATCGACTGCCACATCCACTTCATCTGCCCGCAGCAGGTGGAGGAGGCGCTCGCCAGCGGCGTCACCACCCTGGTCGGCGGCGGCACCGGCCCGTCCACCGGCACCAAGGCCACCACCTGCACCCCCGGCCCCTGGCACATCGCCCGCATGCTGCAGGCGGCGGAAGGCCTGCCGGTCAACCTCGCCATCTCCGGCAAGGGCAATGCCAGCCGGCCGGACGCGCTGATCGAGCAGATCCGCGCCGGCGCCTCGTCGATGAAGCTGCATGAGGATTGGGGCACCACCCCGGCCGCGATCGACTGCTGCCTCGGCGTCGCCGACGCGATGGACATCCAGGTGATGATCCACACCGACACGCTGAACGAGAGCGGCTTCGTCGAGGACACCATCGCCGCCTTCAAGGGCCGCACCATCCACGCCTTCCACACCGAAGGCGCCGGCGGCGGGCATGCGCCGGACATCATCCGGGTGGCGGGCCTGGCCAACGTCATCCCCTCCTCGACCAACCCGACCCGGCCCTTCACCGTCAACACGCTCGACGAGCATCTCGACATGCTGATGGTGTGCCATCACCTGGATGCCGGGATCCCGGAGGACGTGGCCTTCGCCGAGAGCCGGATCCGGCGCGAGACGATCGCGGCCGAGGACATCCTGCACGATCTCGGCGCCTTCTCGATCATCTCCTCCGACAGCCAGGCGATGGGGCGGATCGGCGAGGTGATCCTGCGCACCTGGCAGACCGCCCACAAGATGAAGGTCCAGCGCGGCCGGCTGGCGCAGGAGACCGGCGAGAACGACAACGCCCGGGTCAAGCGCTATGTCGCCAAATACACCATCAACCCGGCGATCGCGCAGGGCCTGTCGAAGCATGTCGGCTCGGTCGAGATCGGCAAGCTGGCCGACCTGGTGCTGTGGGACCCGGCCTTCTTCGGGGTCAAGCCGGAGCTGGTGCTGAAGGCCGGCACCATCTCGATGGCGCTGATGGGCGACCCCAACGCCTCGATCCCGACGCCGCAGCCGGTGCATTACCGGCCGATGTTCGGCGGCTTCGGCCGCGCCATGGCGGCCTCGGCCATCACCTTCGTGTCCAAGGCGGCGCTGGAGGACGGCATCGGCCAGCGGCTGGGCTTGCAGCGCGAGGTGGTGGCGGTCGAAAGCACGCGCAACATAGGCAAGGCCGACATGGTGCACAATTCCGCGACGCCGGTGATCGAGGTCGATCCGGAGACTTACGAGGTCCGCGCCGATGGCGAGCTCCTGACCTGCGAACCCGCCTCGGTGCTGCCGCTGGCGCAGCGGTACTTTCTGTTCTGAGATGGCTGTGACCCCGATCGAGATCGAGCCCACCCTTTTGAGTCCCCCCTCCCCTTGCGGGAGGGGGGTAGGGGGAGGGGGTTCTCTCAGCTTGCCCGGACGCTCGGGGTCTGCGAGCCTGCCTCGGTTTCTAGGACACCCTTGGCCATTCGCGCGCGGACGCGCGCAGACCCCTCCCCCTACCCCCCTCCCGCAAGGGGAGGGGGGACAAGAAAAGGTGCGGCGGAGCCCGTCAGGGGACCTGCCATGAAGCGCTTCACCGCCGTCATCCCGGCCGGCCGCTTCGATCCGGCCCTCACCTCCGACCGCGTCGTGCTGGACTATGATTCCCGCCACCGCCGCCGCATCGTGCTGTATGGCGAGGCCGGGACCGTGGTGCTGCTCGACCTGTCCGAGGCGGCGCATCTGCGCCATGGCGACGCGCTCAGGGGCGAGGACGAAAGCCTGATCCTGGTCGCGGCGGCGCCGGAGCGGCTGGTCGAGATCCGGGCCGGCAGCCAGGCGGAGCTGATCCGCATCGCCTGGCATCTCGGCAACCGGCACCTGCCGACCCAACTGCTGCCCGATGCGCTGCGCATCCGTGCCGACCATGTGATCGAGGAGATGGTGCCCGGCCTGGGCGGCACGGTTGCCGCCATCGAGGCGCCCTTCGACCCCGAAGGCGGAGCCTATGGCCATGGCGCGGTGCATGGGCATTCCCATGGTTGAGGGACCCACAGCTGACGCGGCGCTGTATCGGCTGATGGCCTGGCTGTCGCCGTCCTACCCGGTCGGCGCCTTCAGCCATTCCAGCGGCCTGGAATGGGCGAACGAGGCCGGCTGGGTGGTCGACCGCCCGGGGCTGATCGCCTGGATCGAGGATGCGCTGGCGCACGGTGCCGGCTGGAACGATGCCGTCCTGTTCGTCCACGCCCACCGCGCCGCCGCCTTCGGCGACGACGACTGGCTGGCCGAGGTCGCCGACCTCGCCGCGGCGCTGGCCACGTCGCGCGAGCGGCAGGTCGAGACCCTGGCCCAGGGGACCGCCTTCCTGACCATCTCCCGCGCCGCTTGGCCGGTGCCCGGGCTGGAGCGGCTGGCCGCCCGCGTGGGCGAGACTGTCGCCTACCCGGTCGCGGTCGCCGCCTGTGCCGCCGGCCACGGCATCGCCCTGACTCCGTCGCTGACCGCTTTCCTGCACGCCGTCGCCGCCAACCTGGTGTCGGCGGCGCAGCGGCTGGTGCCGCTGGGCCAGACCGACGGTCAGCGCGCCATCGCCGCGCTGATGCCGGCGGTGGCGGAGATAGCGGCCCGGGCAGCGGCATTGCCGGACGGCGATCCCTTCAGCCAATGCGGCGGCCTGGCCGTCGCCGCCGACATCGCATCGATGCAGCACGAGACCCAGTATACGAGGTTGTTCCGCACATGACCCAGAATGGACCCTTGCGCGTCGGCATCGGCGGCCCCGTCGGCTCCGGCAAGACGGCGCTGATGGACGCGCTCTGCAAGGCGTTCCGCGACCGCTACGACATCGCGGCGATCACCAACGACATCTACACCAAGGAGGATGCGGAGTTCCTGAACCGCGCCGGGTCGCTGTCCTCCGACCGCATCCTGGGGGTGGAGACCGGCGGCTGTCCGCACACCGCGATCCGCGAGGACGCCTCGATTAACCTGGCGGCGGTGGCGGAGATGCGGCGCCGCTTCCCGGACCTCGATCTGGTGCTGATCGAATCCGGCGGCGACAACCTCGCCGCCACCTTCAGCCCGGAGCTGGCGGACCTCACCATCTACGTCATCGACGTCTCGGCCGGCGACAAGATCCCGCGCAAGGGCGGTCCGGGCATCACCCGGTCGGACCTGCTGGTGATCAACAAGACCGACCTGGCGCCCCTGGTCGGCGCCTCGCTCGAGGTGATGGACCGGGATTCGCGCAAGATGCGCGGCGACCGCCCCTTCGTCTTCGCCCGGGTGCGCAGCGGCGACGGCGTGGCCGAGATCGCCGCATTCATCGAGAGGGCGGGGGGGCTGGGACGATAGCCGGCTCTTCGCGTTGCCTCTCCCGCTTGCGGGAGAGGTCGGAGACGCGAAGCGGCTCCGGGTGAGGGCTCTTTGTCGAGGCCCGGGCCAGCCCTCACCCGGTCGTCCTGCGGACGCCCGACCTCTCCCGCCAGGCGGGAGAGGCAACGGGGAGGCCGATGGCGCGCTCGCCGAGATAGCTGGCCCGGCCGAGGCGCGGCAGCATCCGCGCCGTGGCGTCGGTGCCGGCCGCCGCCGCGGCGACGCAGATGCCCCAGGCCTCGGCCGGCGACTTGCCGCTGATGACCGCGGCCGTGAACGCCTCCGTCGCCGGGTGCAGCGCGTCCAGCATGGTCCGATCGCCCGGCTTGGCGCCACCCAGCTCCCCGATCGCCTGCACCGCGGCCGTGAAGGCCTCGGCCCAGGTCGCCGGGGTCGGGGTGGGGTCGCCCGCCAGCCGCCGCGACGCGCGCAAGAGAGCGGTGGCGTAGAACGGGCCGGAGCTGCCGCCGATCGCCCGGCGCAGCGCGTCGCCGACCGCGGCCAGCGCCCGCGACGGATCGGCCCAGGCTGATTCGGGCAGGGCGCGGATCGCCTCCGCCGCCCGCACCATGCTGGCGCCGAGATCGCCGTCGCCGGCGCGGGTATCCAGGTCGGTCAGATGCGCCTCGGCCTTGACCAGCGCGTCGGCCACCACGCGGCCGGCCTCCCGCAGCGCCGGGGCGAGCGGCGAGGGAGGGGTGTCGTCCTGGGCCGCCGGCGCCGGCTCCGGCGCGCGGATCCGCCGCTTCGGCCCGATCTTGCCGCCGCCCGGCCAGGCCGGAGCCTGGGTCGGCGCGTCCAGCAAGGCGATCCGCTCATCGTCGAGCTTCAGCAGGCTCAGCGAGCAGCCGGGCATGTCCAGCGCAGTCAGGAAGTTGCCGGCCCAGGCGCGCTCCACCGCGATGCCGCGCCCGGCCAGGTCGGCCAAAGCGGCGCGGGCGACGATCGACAGCTCCATCGGCGGCGTGGCGCCCAGGCCGTTGACCAGCAGCGCCACCCGGTCGCCGCGCACCAGGCCGCGGTCGGACACGATCGCCTGCAGGATCTCCGCCACCAGCTCGTCGGCCGGCTGCAGCGGCCCGCGCCGCACCCCGGCCTCGCCATGGATGCCCAGGCCCAGCTCGATCTCGCCGTCGCCCAGGGTGAAGCCGGGCTTGCCGGCGGTCGGCACGGTGCAGGCGCCCAGCGCCACGCCCATGGTGCCGAGATCGGCGGCGGCGGCGCGGGCCAGGGCGGCGACCTCCTCCAGCGTCCTGCCGGCCGCGATCGCGGCGCCGGCCAGCTTGTGGATCAGCACGGTGCCGGCGATGCCGCGGCGGCGCGCCGGCTCGACCGTGTTGCGCAACGCCACGTCGTCGGCCACCACCACGATCTCGACCGGGATGCCCTCTTCCTGCGCCAGCTCGGCGGCCAAGCCGAAGTTCAGCCGGTCGCCGGTGTAGTTCTTGACCACCAGAACCGCGCCCGACCGGCCGGCGGCGGCACGGATCCCCGCCAGCACGGCGTCGACGCTGGGCGAGGTGAAGACGTCGCCGGCGATCGCCCCGGCCAGCATGCCGGCGCCGACATAGCCGGCATGGGCCGGCTCATGCCCGCTGCCGCCGCCGGACAGCAGGGCGACAGGCCGCGACGCCGGCACCGGCAGGTCGGCGCGGATCACCACGGCCTCCTCCTCCAGCAGGGCCAGGCCGGCATGCAGGTCGACGAACCCTTCCAGCATCTCGCGCAGGACATGGCGCGGATTGTTGATCAGCTTCTTCACGTCGCGCCCCCTTGGCCGCAGAATCGGGATCGGGTGGTTCAGCCTTCGTTTCGTTGCCAGACCTCGGCCAGCTCCGGGGCGGCGCGCAGCCGCCCGGCAATCGCCGACAGCTTCGGGCATTCGGCGGTGAACCACTCGCTGCGCGGCCGCCAGCGATTCATCACCGCGACATAGACATCGATGGCGGAACGGGTGTTGCCGAGGAACCAGGGGGTGCCCGCCGCCGCCTCCATCTGCCGCCACAGCACCTTGCGGTGCTCGTCGGTCGAGTTTCGCAGCTCGGCCTTCGCCTGGTCGCCGGTGACCCAGCGGCCGGGGTCGTCGCCATAGGCCCAGGTCGGGTACAGCGCGGCGACGATGAACACCAGCCGGCGCAGGAAGGCGGGGCGGTTCGGATGATCGGGCGGCGGTGCCAGGCTGGCGTCGGGCGCGACATCGGCCAGATGCAAGGTGATCGCCGCGCTCTCGGTCATCACCGTACCGTCGGGCAGCACCAGCACCGGCACCTGGGTCAGCGGGTTCAGGCGCTGCAGCATCTCGCGGTCGGCCGGGTTGTCGAAGATGTCGACCGACCTGATGGCGAAGGGGACGCCGGCGAGGGTCAGCATGATCTCGCTGAGCGTCGAGCCGGTGCCGGGCTGGGCGTAGAGCGTGTACATCGGTCCTCCCTTCGTCGCTCCGCACTCCTAACACGACGCGGCGGTGCGCGATACGAGGCCTGAACGGGGGTTGCCGCGCGCGGTCCGGGCCTGCTCAAATACCGTCACGAAACTGTAACAAACGGAGGCTTCGGATGATGCGGTATGGATTGGCTTTGGCCCTGGCGATGATGGCGGCTGCGGGCGCGGCTCAGGCGCAGCAGGGTCCCGGCCCGGACGACAACCTCAACGCGGTGCTGTGGGACCAGACCTCGGTCGAGGCGCAGGCCAATGCGATCGGCGCCTATGCGCTGGCCCGCCTCCGGCTGGACGAGGCGCTGGCCGACCCGTCGCGCACCGCGGCGCCGGCCGAGCAGACCGGCGACTTCAAGAATTTCCCGCCGGCTGTGGTGCTGGACGTCGACGACACGCTGCTGAACACCTCGCCCTACCAAGCCCGCAACGTGGCCGAGGGCTCCGGCTTCGATCCCAAGACCTGGACCAAATACGTTAATGCCAAGATCGACACCGCCATCCCCGGCGCGGTCGAGTTCACCCAATATGCCGCGTCCAAGGGCGTGAAGGTGTTCTACGTCACCAACCGCACCAAGGAGGAGGAGGGGCCGACGGTCGAGCACATGAAGGCGCTCGGCTTCCCGATGGGCGACAATGTCGACACCTTCCTCAGCGCCAAGGAGCAGCCAGACTGGGGCTCGGCCAAGGGCACGCGCCGCGCCGTGATTGCCAAGGACTACCGGATCCTGCTCTTGGTCGGCGACAATTTCGGCGACTTCAGCGACGCCTACAAAGGCACGCTGGAGGAGCGGCAGAAGGCGTTCGAGGCGGCCAAGGACCATTGGGGCCGCGACTGGATCGCGATCGCCAACCCGACCTACGGCTCGTTCGAATCGGCGCCGTACAAGGGCGACTACAAGCTGCCGGCGGCGGAGCAGCGCAAGCTGAAGGTCGAGGCGCTGACGCCCTGGAACGGGCAGTAGCCGCATCCCTCAGTGGCCGCGGCGGGTCAGAAGCCGCTGCGGCCCTGGAACGGATGGCCGGTGATCAGCGAGACCAGATGCGCCAGCATCAGGATCACCACCAGCGCCGCCACCATCATCACCGGGATCACCGGGAACAGCCGCACCTCGCCCGGCGGCGGACGGCGCCGGTCCATCACCAGCATGGCCGCGACCACCGCCAGGGCGACGGCGAGGATGATCGAGGTGTTGGTCAGGTCGAGCTGCATCGTGGCCCCGCCGTAGCATTCCGGCGGCCGGGACGGAAGGTACGGCTTGCATCGGCGGCCGCGATTGCCGATATCGGCGCGGGCGGAGAGCGGCAGGACCGGACGATGAAGCGCTTCTACAAGACTGTGGGTGTGATGCCGGCCGGCGGCGGGTTCGGTGTCGTCCTCGACGGCAAGCCGATCAAGAGCCCGGCCAAGGCGGATTTCGTGGTGCCCAGCCGGGCGCTGGCCGAGGCGGTGGCGGCGGAGTGGGATGCGCAGGCAGACAAGGTGGTCCCGTCTTCCATGCCGCTGATGCAGCTGGCGGCGACGACGATCGACAAGACGGCGCCGAATCGGCAGGTGGTCATCGACAGCATCGCCCCCTATGGCGGCTCGGACCTGCTGTGCTACCGGGCCGAGGCGCCTGCGGCGCTGGTGGACCGGCAGGCCGCCGCTTGGCAGCCGCTGCTCGACTGGGCGATGATCGCGCATGACGCGCCGCTGGCTGTGACCTCCGGCATCGTCCACCAGGCCCAGCCGGAGCCGAGCCTGGCGGCGCTGCGCGCGGCGGTCGCGGCGCAGGACGATTGGCGGCTGACGGCGCTGCACCAAGCCACGTCGCTGACCGGCTCGCTGGTGCTCGGCCTGGCCCTGCTAGCCGGCCGGATTGACGCCGACGAGGCCTTCGAGCTGGCCGAGCTGGACGCCAGCTTCCAGATCGAGCGCTGGGGCGCGGATGCCGAGGCCACGGCCCGGCGCGCCGGGCTGCGGGCCGAGCTGCAGGCCGCGGCCCGATTGGTGGCGCTGGCGGCGGGCTGACTGGAGCATCCGGCCGTACGGTCTATCTGAAAGGCTGAGGGCCTCAGCTCTCGGCCATCGGCGCCGGCCGCCCGGACGGCCGCGCCTCGTCCCCCCTTGCGACGGAGACGATGCCCATGACCGCGATGCGATCCCCCGCCGATGCCGACCACAGCGTCCGGCATCGGCATGTCACGATCGACGGGATCCGGATCTTCTACCGTGAAGCCGGGCGCGAGGATGCGCCCGCCATCCTGCTGCCGCACGGCTATCCCTGCTCCTCCTACCAGTTCCGCAACCTCATGCCGGCGCTGGCCGATCGCTGGCGCCTGGTCGCGCCGGACTTCCCCGGCTTCGGCCTCAGCGACACGCCCGAGGGCTTCGGCTATGGCTTCGATGGCTATGCCGCCCTGCTGGAGCGCGTCGCCGATACGCTGGGGCTCGACCGCTTCGCCCTGTATCTGCACGATTACGGCTCGCAGATCGGCCTGCGCCTGGCGATCCGGCGGCCGGACCGCATCGCGGCGCTGATCGTCCAGAACGGCGACATCTACGAGGATGTGCTCGGCCCGAAATACGCCGCGCTGACCGAGCATTTCGCCAGGCCGACGGCCGAGACGCACGCCACGCTGGTCGCGGCGGTCAGCGAGGATGGGTTCCGCGACGAGTTCCTGAACGACGTCCGCGCCGACCTGGCCGAGCGCATCCCGCCCGACCTCTGGAAGCTGCACTGGCCGCTGATGGACACGCCCCGGCGCCGGGCGATCGCGGTCGGGCTGATGGAGGGGCTGAAGCAGAATCTCGGCTGGTTCCCGCGTTACCAGGCCTATCTGCGCGAGCATCGGCCGCCGACCCTGATCGCCTGGGGGCCGCAGGACGGCTTCATGCCCGAGGCATCGGCGAAGGCATGGCTGCGGGACCTGCCGAAGGCGGAGCTGTACCTGCTCGATGGCGGTCATTGGGCGCTGGAGACCAATCTCGCCGAGATCGTGGCCCTGATGCGGGACTTTCTCGGCCGCGTGCACAGCCGGTGAGGAGGACGACGATGACCAGACCCACGATCGCCCGGATCTGGCGCGGCCGCACGGTGCGGGCGCGGGCCGACGAATACGAGGCCTATAATTACGAGGTCGGGATCAAGCCCTTGATCGAGAAGGCGATGGGCGTCCAGTGCTTGCGCGAGGACCGGGGTGACGAGACCGAGTTCGTCACCATCTCCTATTGGGAGAGCGTCGAGGCGATGGCGCAGTTCACCGGCAGCGACCCGACGGCGATCCACCATCTCGACCGCGACCCGGAATTCCTGATCGAGCTGCCGGACCGGGTGCAGATCCTGCAGATCCGCCACTCGCATGGCGACATCGGCGGCGACGAAAAATGATGCTCACCCCGCCTTTTTCAACCGGGTCTCCACCAGCCGCGACCACAGCGTGGCGCCGACCGGCAGGATCTCGTCGTTGAAGTCGTAATGCGGGTTGTGCACCGGCACGCTGCCCTTGCCGTTGCCGATGAACAGGAAGGCACCCGGCTTCTCCGCCAGCATGAAGGCGAAATCCTCCGACGCCATGACGATGGCGCCGTTGCTGTCGACCGCGTCGGCACCCAGCGCCTCCGCCGCGGCCTCGGCCACCCATTCCGTCTCGGTGTCGTCGTTAATCACAGGGATCACCGTGATCCGCACATCGGGCGTGGCCCGGCCGCCGAAGGCGGTGGCGACGTCGCGGGCGATCGCCTCGATCCGCGCCTTCAGCGCCTCCAGCACCTCCATGCGCAGCGCGCGGAAGGTGCCGCGCAGCATCGCGGTGTCGGGGATGATGTTGTAGGCGTCGCCGGCATGGATCTGGGTGACGCTGACCACCGCGGAATCGAGGGCGGCGATGTTGCGGGCCACCACACTCTGCAGCGCCGTCACCACATGCGCCGCGATCACCACCGGGTCGATGCCGGTCTCCGGCAGCGCGCCATGGGCGCCGCGGCCCGTGATCTCGATGTCGAAGATGCCGCCGCCGGACATGGTCGGGCCGGGGCGGACCATCACCCGGCCGGCATCCAGCGTGTGGAAATTGTGCATGCCGAACACCGCCTCGCACGGGAACTGGTCGAACAGCCCGTCGGCGATCATCGCCTGCGCCCCACCGCGGCCCTCCTCGGCCGGCTGGAAGATGAAATGCACCGTGCCGTCGAAGTTCCGGGTCGCGGCCAGGTAGCGGGCGGCGCCCAGCAGCATGGTGGTGTGGCCGTCATGGCCGCAGGCATGCATGGTGTTGGCGGTCTGCGACCGGTGGCCGAAGCCGTTCGCCTCCTGCATCGGCAGCGCATCCATGTCGGCGCGCAGCGCGATCGCCTTCGGGTTGTTGCCGACCCGAAGGGTGCCGACCACGCCGGTCTTGCCGATGCCGGTCGCCACCTCGCAGCCGAAGGCGCGCAGCCGCTCCGCCACCAGCGCGCTGGTGCGGTGCTCCTCGAAGCCCAGCTCGGGATGGGCGTGGATGTCCCGACGCCACTCGGTCAGCTCGTCGGCGAAGCCGGCGATCATCGGGTCGATCTTCATGGCTGGTCCTTCGCGGGAACGTCGGACGTATCAGGAACCCATGCCGCCGGGCTGGCAAGCCCCGATCTCGCCCAGCCCTGCGCCGCGTGCTATTGCAGGCGGATGACGCTTGGCGGACATCCGCGGGGAGAGAATGCGCGAGATCCTTGAGGTGCTCGAGAAGAAGCGCGCGGCGGCGCGCCTGGGCGGCGGCAGCAAGCGGGTCGAGGCCCAGCACGCCAAGGGCAAGCTGACGGCGCGCGAGCGGCTCGAAATCTTCCTCGACCCCGGCTCCTTCGAGGAATGGGACATGTTCGTCGAGCACCGCTCGCCGGATTTCGGCATGGCCGAGCAGAAGGTGCCGGGCGACGGCGTGGTCACCGGCTTCGGCACCGTCGACGGCAAGCTGGTCTTCGTCTTCAGCCAGGACTTCACGGTGTTCGGCGGCTCGCTGTCCGAGGCCCATGCCGAGAAGATCTGCAAGGTCATGGACCAGGCGATGAAGGTCGGCGCCCCGGTGATCGGCCTGAACGATTCGGGCGGCGCCCGGATCCAGGAGGGCGTGGCCTCGCTCGGCGGCTATGCCGAGGTGTTCCAGCGCAACGTCCTGGCCTCCGGCGTGGTGCCGCAGATCTCGTTGATCATGGGCCCCTGCGCCGGCGGCGCGGTCTATTCCCCGGCGATGACCGACTTCATCTTCATGGTGAAGGACAGCTCCTACATGTTCGTCACCGGCCCGGACGTGGTGAAGACGGTGACGCATGAGGTGGTGACGGCCGAGGATCTCGGCGGCGCCGTCACCCACACCGCCAAGTCCGGCGTCGCCGACCTGGCCTTCGAGGACGATGTCGAGGCGTTGCTGCGGCTGCGCGACTTCGTCGGCTTCCTGCCGTCCTCGAACCGGTCGCCGGCGCCGATCCGCCCGACCGAGGACCCGGCCGACCGGCCGGAGATGTCGCTCGACACGCTGATCCCGGCCAACCCGAACAAGCCCTACGACATGAAGGAGCTGATCGGGAAGGTGGTGGACGAGGGCGACTTCTTCGAGCTGCAGCCCGCCTTTGCCGGCAACATCATCATCGGCATGGGCCGGATGCAGGGCCGCACCGTCGGCATCGTCGCCAACCAGCCGATGGTGCTGGCCGGCTGCCTGGACATCGATTCCAGCCGCAAGGCGGCGCGCTTCGTCCGCTTCTGCGACGCCTTCAACATCCCGATCGTCACCTTCGTCGACGTGCCCGGATTCCTGCCCGGCACCAGCCAGGAATATGGCGGCATCATCAAGCATGGCGCCAAGCTGTTGTTCGCCTATGCCGAGGCGACGGTGCCGAAGGTCACGGTGATCACCCGCAAGGCCTATGGCGGGGCCTATGACGTGATGGCGTCGAAGCACCTCCGCGGCGACGTCAACTACGCCTGGCCGACGGCGGAGATCGCGGTGATGGGGCCGAAGGGCGCGGTCGAGATCATCTTCCGGGCCGACATCGGCGACGCCGAGAAGATCGCGGCGCGGACCGAGGAGTACCGCGAGAAATTCGCCAACCCCTTCGTCGCCGCGGCCCGCGGCTATGTCGACGACGTGATCATGCCGCACAACACCCGCCGGCGGATCTGCAAGGCGCTGGCGATGCTGGCCGACAAGAAGCTCGAGAACCCCTGGAAGAAGCACGACAACCTGCCGTTGTGACCCGAGGCGCCTTTGCCACCATCCTGCCATGCCGGCATGGTGTCGTGCCCCGCGACGACACCGACTGCGGGACCCGAGATGATGGCGCGCCTCCGACCGTTGACGATGCTCCTGGCCGGGGCGCTGCTGCTGGCCGCCTGCGCCACCGAGGCGGGGTTCCGCAAGGGGCTGGACCAGCTGATCGGCCAGCCGAAGGACCAGCTGGTCGTGCGCTATGGCCCGCCGATCTATGAGAGCCGGACCGAGGACGGGCGGCGCTATGCCCAGTTCAACCTGTCCTATGTCGAGACCGGCGGCGGCTACGTCAACAGCGTGCCCCGCACGGAGGTGGTCCGCGGCACCTATCGCGACGATGACGGCGACAAGCGCCGCTACAAGGAGACGCGGACGGTCTATGACGACCAGTATGTGCCGCCCTATGCGATCGAGCGGCGCTGCCTGACCACCTTCTATTTCAACGCCGCCAACCGCGTGGCCAGCTACGCCTATGCCGGGGAGGGCTGCGTCGCGCCGGAATAGGGCCGCCCTTCACAGCAAGGGCCGCAGCGCCAGGTCGAGGCCGAGCAGCAGCAGGCCGAGGAAGAACCAGCGGCGGAACACCTCGGGCCGCACCCGCAGCCGCAGCCACTGCCCGGCGGCCATGCCCAGCAGCGCCGGCGCCAGCGCCAGCAGCGAGGTGCCGGCGGCCGCCAGCGGGAAGGCGCCGTCGCGCGCCAGCCCGGCGGCCAGGGCCAGGGTCGAGACGGTGAAGGACAGGCCCAGCGCCTGGATCAGGTCCTCCTTCTCCAGCCCCAGCGCCTGCAGGAACGGCACCGCCGGAATGACGAAGACCCCGGTGGCGGCGGTGACCAGGCCGGTGGCGGCGCCGACCGGGGCCGACCACCAGCGCTCGGCCCTGGCCGGGATCGAGAAGCGCGGCCCGGCCAGGCCGATCGCGGCATAGAGCACCAGCGCCGCGCCCAGCCCGATGGTGGCGTTGTCGGCGCTGGCGCCGGTCAGCAGCCCGGCCCCGGCCCAGGTGCCGAGGCAGATCCCGGCCATCATCGGCCATAGCCGGCGCAGCAGCCCGCCGAAGCGCGGCCCGGCGAAAAGCTGCCAGAGATTGGTCACCAGCGACGGCACCACCAGCAGCACGGCGGCCTGGGCCGGCGCTATGGCGAGGCCGAGCAGCCCCATCGCCACCGTCGGCAGGCCGAGCCCGACCACGCCCTTGACGAAGCCGGCGAGCAGGAAGGTGAAGGCGACCAGGAGCAGCAGCAGGGGATCGGGCATTCCCGGACCTTGCCCGGGAGGAGCGCCGGCGACAATGTGGGAGTGGCGGCGTCAGCCTTCGGCCGAAGCGAAGGCTGACCGCGCCGGAGGATGTTGCCATGCGCTTCGACTTGACCGATCTGCGCCTGTTCCTGCATGTCGCCGAAGCGGGCAGCATCACCGCCGGCGCCGAGCGGACGGCCCTGGCCCTGGCTTCGGCCAGCGCCCGCATCCGCGGCATGGAGGATGCGGCCGGCACCGCGCTGCTGCAGCGCGGCCGGCGTGGCGTGGTGCCGACACCGGCTGGTGAGGCGGTGTTGCACCACGCCAGGCTGGTGCTGCAGCAGATGGAGCGGATGCGCGGCGAGCTCGGCGACTACGCCCGCGGCCTCAAGGGCCATGTCCGTATCCTGGCCAACACCGCCGCCGCCAGCGAATTCCTGCCGGAGACCCTGGCCGAATGGCTCGCCGTCCATCCCCGCATCGACATCGACCTGGAGGAGCGGCCGAGCCACGCCATCGTCGAGGCGGTGGCCGCCGGCTTGGCCGATCTCGGCATCGTCGCGGACATGGCCGACGGAGGCGCGCCGGATGACGGCGGGGCCGAGGGGCTGGAGCACATCCCGTTCCGGATCGACCGGCTGGTGCTGGCGGTGCCGCGCGGCCATCCGCTGGCCGCTCGCCGCCGTGTCGCCTTCGCCGAGGCGCTGGGCGAGGATTTCGTCGGCCTCAGCCCCGGCAGCGCGCTGCAGGACCATCTCGCCCGCCACGCCGCCCGGGCCGGCCGGCCGCTGACGCTGCGGGTCCGGCTCGGCGGCTTCGACGCGGTGTGCCGGATGGTCGAGCACGGCGTCGGCCTGGCGGTGGTGCCGGAGACCGCGGCCCGGCGCTGCCGCCGCAGCATGGCGATCCG
>JAEKLZ010000164.1 GCA_019508225.1 Inquilinus limosus
AGCTCCAGGGCAAAACTCTCGATCCCGGCCTCGGCGTAGGCCGCAAGGCTGTCGGCGTCGTCATAGGGCTCCAGGATGCCGATCAGGGTCGCCCCGCGCGGGATCAGCGACAGCTCGTCGACCTCGCCCTCGCCCGACCGCAGCGGACGCCGTACCTTCAAGACCACGTCGGCGCCGGCGAGAGCCGCGGCGGCGTCCGGCGCCACCTCGGCCCCCGCCGACCGGTACGCCTCGTCCGTCACCGCGCTGCCCAGACCGGCGCCGGTCTCCACCACCACCGTCGCGCCCAGCGCCACCAGCTTCTTCACGCTGTCCACCGTCGCCGCCACCCGGCGCTCACCGTCCCGCCGCTCCCGCAACACACCTATCCGCATGGATCGTTCTCCCTTCGCGTTCCCGGCGATGGATCCGCAAGTTTTTCCCCGCGGCGACGCAACGACCGACCATGCCTCACGCCCCCGCTGCCTGTCCACGATCCTTCCACCTGAAACGGGGCCGCCTGAAACAACGGAACCCGGACGGGGTGTCGCGCCTTGATTCCGCACCGCCGCCCCGCAACGGATCGCGGCCAGCCAGAAACGCCTTCGAGGAACCACCCTTTGTTCACCTTCCTTCGCACCCTCGTCCTCACCGCCGCCGCTGTCGGTGCCATCGCCTGCGTGCCGCAGGACGGGTATTACGGCAATGGCGGCGGCCATGCCGATAACGGCGCTTACGACGGCGGCGACTACGGCGACGGCGGCTACACCCGGATCGACAACCGCCGCGGCGACCGCAACGATCGCGCCAACAGCTGCCGTCGCGCCTATGACGGCGAATGCGACGAAGGCCGCTACGGCGGCAGCAACCGCTGCGACGACGGCACCGACACCGCCGATTGCCGCGGTTATGCCAGCCGCGACCGCGACCACGGCCCGAACAGCTGCCGCCGCGCCTATAACGGCGTCTGCGACGAAGGCCGCTACGGCGGCAGCAACCGCTGCACCGACGGCACCGACACCGCCGACTGCACCGGCGGCGGCCGGCGCGGCAACCGTCGCGGCAATGACAACAACGACGGCTGGCCGTTCGACTGAGAGCGCGTCCGCGGGCATCTTTCCGCCATGCTCGGCCCCACACGGCCGCGGCATCGCCATGATCGGCTTCCATGGTCCGTGCCGCGACCGATCCTGAAGGGGGACCCCGCATGACACCGATCCGCCTCGCCCTGCCGGCCGTCATGGCCACGGCGTTCCTGGCCATGCCGGCCTTCGCCGCCGAGCCGCTGGCACTGAAGCGCGTGCTGCTGTCGACCGGCGGCGTCGGCTATTTCGAGTACGAGGCCAAGGTCACCGGCAACGAGACGCTGGACCTGGCCGTGCCGCTCGACCAGGTCGACGACGTGATGAAGAGCATCGTCGTCTATGACGACAAGGGCGGCATCGGCGAGATCAGCCTGCCCGGGCGCGAGCCGCTGGCCGCCGCCTTCCGCGAGATGCCGTTCGGGCCGGAGGCGCTGTCCTCCCCCGCCGACCTGCTGAACGCGCTGCGCGGCGCCGAGGTCCGGGTCGACGGCGCCCGCGACCTGGCCGGCCGCATCCTGTCGGTGGTGGCCGAGACCTCGAAGGACAAGGACGGCGCCCAGATCACCCGCCACCGGGTCAGCCTGATGACCACCGGCGGGGTGCGCCAGTTCCTGCTGGAGGAGGCGGACGGGCTGCAATTCGCCGATCCGGCGCTGCAGGCCAAGCTGGATTCGGCCCTGGCCGCGCTGGCCCGCGATTCGGCCAAGGACCGGCGCACTTTGGCGATCCGCGCCACCGGCGACGGCGAGCGCACGCTGCGCGTCGGCTATGTCGTCGCGGCGCCGCTGTGGAAGACCAGCTACCGCCTGACCCTGGCCGCCGACCCGAAGGCCGACAAGGCCGGGCTGCAGGGCTGGGCGGTGCTGGAGAACATGAGCGGCACCGACTGGCAGGGCGTGGACCTGACCGTCGTCTCCGGCAACCCGGTCACCTTCCGCCAGGCGCTGTACCAGAGCTACACCGTCGCCCGGCCGGAGGTGCCGGTCGAGGTGGCCGGCCGGGTGCTGCCGCCGGTCGATGAGCGTGCGCGCCGTTCGGTGGGCGTGGCCGGGAACCTGGATATGGACGGCGCGGCGGCGGGTGCGCCCCCGCCCCCGGCCCCGGCGATGCGGATGATGATGGCGGCGCCCGCCGCGGAAGCGATCACCGCCGACCAGCTCGGCAGCGCCCCGCAGCAGCTGGCCCAGGTCAACGCCGCCGAATCGGGCGAGACCGCGACCCAGGTCACCTTCCGCCTGCCCGAGCCGGTGACCGTCGCCGCCGGCCATTCCCTGCTGGTGCCGATCGTCGACCGCGAGATCCCCGCCAACCGGGTCGACCTGTACCTGCCGCAGACCGAGCCGAAGCATCCGCTGGCCGCGGTCGACCTGAAGAACGACGGCCAGACCGGCCTGCCGCCCGGCGTGCTGACGCTGTATGAGCGCAGCGCCGACGGTGCCGTCAACTATGTCGGCGACGCCCGGCTGGGCGCGCTGCCGACCGGCGAGACCCGGCTGGTCAGCTTCGCCGTCGACCAGAAGGTGACGGTCGACCGCGAGGACAAGCGCGACGACACCCTGGCCCGCGCCCGCATCGTCGACGGCGTGATCGAGCTGACCACCACCCAACGCGCCAGCGTCACCTATGCCGTCACCGGCGCCGCCGGCGAGGACCGCACGGTGCTGCTGCAGACGCCGCGCTACGAGGGCTGGACCTTGACGGCGCCGGACAAGGAGAAGGTCGAGATCGTCGCCGGCCAGTACCGCATCAGCCAGGCGGTGCCGGCCGGCAAGACCGAGACCGTGACGGTGACGCAGGAGCAGCCGGTGTCGCAGAGCCTCGACCTGGCCGACGACGCCGACGACCAGATCGCCGCCTGGGCCGAGGATCGCACCCTGCCGGCCAAGGTGCGCCAGGCGATGACGGAGCTCGCCGGCCAGCTCGCCGTGATCCGCGACCGCGAGGCCGAGGCCGAGCGGCTGGAGCAGCGCCAGACCGAGATCGGCGAGGAGCAGGCCCGGCTGCGCGAGAACATCGGCGCCGTGCCGAAGGACAGCGACCTGTTCCAGCGCTACCTCGCCAAGCTGAACGACAGCGAGAGCGAGCTGGAGCAGGTCGGCACCGGCCTCGACAAGCTCCGCAAGGCGATCGACGCCGCGCGCGCCCAGTTCCGCCAGTCGGTGCGCAAGCTGAACGTCTGATAGACAACACCCCTCCTGACAGGATGCTGTCAGGAGGGGTGTTGTAGTGTCCCTCCATCGATGGCCCGGCAGAGGGCCTCACGGATGGAGAGACACCGATGGCCTTCGTCACCGAGATCGTGCTGTTCCGGGCCCGGCCGGGCCTCGCGGCCGAGACCACGGTCCGGACCGTGGCCGTGGCGGCGGAGAGCTGCCGCCTGGACGGCAGCATCGACCGCAGCGCCCCCGGCCTGTTCGAAGACACGGTCATCGACGGGCCGGGCGTTCGGCCCTATCACTGCGGGAGCCGTTCCCTCTGACCCGGGTGCCTGCCCCTTCGGCGGGCCTGCCGCCGATGCGCCGAGCCGACCGCCTGATCCAGATCCTGCTGTTGATGCGCGGCCGCACCCTGGTCACGGCGCAGCAGCTGTCGCAGGTGCTCGAGGTCTCGGAGCGCACGGTCTACCGCGACATGGCGGACCTGCTGGCCAGCGGCACGCCGATCGACGGCGAGGCCGGGGTCGGCTATCGCCTGCGCCGCGGCTTCGAGCCGCCGCCGGTGCAGTTCACCGCCGAGGAGCTGCTGGCGCTGAGCCTGGGCGCCCGCATGGTCGCGGCCTGGACCGACCCGGCGCTGGCCCGCGCCGCCGGCAACGCCGCGCGCAAGATCTCGGGCGTGCTGCCGGAGGCCAGCGCCGCCGCGCTGGACGAGGTGCCGATCCACGCCCCCGGCCGTCGGCCCTATCCGGTCGAGCTGATGGAGCCGATCCGCCTGGCGATCGCCGGGCGCCGCAAGCTGCGGCTGCACTACAGCGCGCCGGAGGCGACCAGCGAGCGGATCGTGCATCCGCTCGGCCTGTTCTTCTGGGGCAACCGCTGGACCGCCACCGCCTGGTGCGAGATGCGCCAGGACTTCCGCAGCTTCCGCCTCGACCGGATCGACACGCTGGAGACGCTGGAGGACCGGTTCGAGCCGGTCAGCGGCCGCACCCTCCAGGACTACCTCAACCGCGAGCGCGAGTGGCGCGAGGCGGAGGAACTGAAGACGGCGAGCCGCCGTTCCGGTTCCTAGAGGCCGCCGCGGCGCGGCCCATCGAACCGACCGGAGGCGTCCTTGCGCTATATCCTGCTCTGGCTGCTCGGGATTCCGATCCCGCTCCTGATCCTGATCTGGCTGTTCTTCCGCTGACCGGTGCCGGCGCGGGTCAGTCGGCGTTCCCCGGAATGACGACCCCCGCCGCCACCAGCGCAGCCGCGAGCTCGTCGCTGGTGAACGGCTTGGTCAGGACCGCGATCCGGGCCAGGTCCTTGAACTGGTCCCGCACCATGCCCTCGCCCTGGCCGCTGGAGATCACGACCGGCAGCGCCGGATGCAGGGCCCGCAACTCGCGCACCAGCACGTCGCCGCCATAGTCCGGCAGGCCGAGATCGACGACGGCGCCGTCGAAGCCATCGGCCATCAGCCGCAGCTTGTTCAGCGCCTCGGTGGCGGAGCCTGCGGTCTCGACTTGGAAGCCGAAATCCTCCAGGTTGCCGACGACCAGCATCTGCAGCAGCGGCTCGTCCTCCACCACCAGGATGCGCCGCGGCCCGGCCTGCAGGTCGAGGACGTCGCGCAGCTTGGTGGCCAGCGCCGCATAGGAGAACGGCTTGGTGATCAGCTGCACCCCCGGGTCCAGCCGCCCGTCATGGACGATGGCATTGCGGGCGTAGCCGGTGGTGAACAGGACCTTCAGATCGCTGCGGGCGCGCCGCGCCGCCTCGGCCAGCTGCCGCCCGTTCATGCCGCCCGGCAGCCCGACATCGGTGAACAGCAGGCTGATCTCCGGATGCTGCTCGAGCGCCTTCAGCGCCGTCCTGCCTTCCGGCGCCTCGACCACGGCGTAGCCGAGCTCGCGCAGGATGCCAGTGGTGTGGCTGCGGACGTCGGCGTCATCCTCGACCACCAGGATGGTCTCGGCATGGGCCGCGCCCGGAGCCTTCACAACGACCTCCGGCTCGGCCCGGTGCTCGGCCGAATGGAAGCGTGGCAGGTAGATCTTCACCGTCGTCCCCTGGCCGGCCTCGCTGTAGATCTTCACATGGCCGCCCGATTGCTTGACGAAGCCGTAGACCTGGGACAGGCCGAGCCCTGTGCCATGCCCGACCTCCTTGGTGGTGAAGAACGGCTCGAAGGCGCGCGCCATCACCTCCCGGCTCATGCCGGTGCCGCTGTCGGTGACCGCCACCACGACATACTGGCCGGGCACCACCTCGGCCTGCGAGGCGGCGTATCCCTCGTCGAGATAGGCGTTGGCGGTCTCGATCGTCAGCTTGCCGCCGCCCGGCATCGCGTCGCGCGAGTTGACCGCGAGGTTCAGCAGCGCGACCTCGATCTGGTTCGGATCGGCATGGACCAGCCACAGCCCGCCGGACAGCACGGTCTCGACCGCGATCTGCTCGCCGATGGTGCGGCGCAGCAGGTCCGACATGCCGCCGATCAGCCGGCTGACGTCGGTCGGCTTCGGATCCAGCGGCTGCTGCCGCGAGAAGGCCAGCAGGCGCTGGGTCAGCGCCGCGGCGCGCTGGGCGCCGCGGGAGGCCTGCTCGGCCGCGTGCTGCAGGGTGGCGACAGCGTGCTGCGGCTGGCGCAGATGGCGCTGCATCGTCTCCAGATTGCCGATGATGACGGTCAGCAGGTTGTTGAAGTCATGCGCCACGCCGCCGGTGAGCTGGCCGATGCTCTCCATCTTCTGCGCCTGGCGCAGCGCCTCCTCGGCCCGCTCGCGCTCGGCCGCCTCGGCGCGCAGCCGCTCATTGGCCGCGGTCAGCTCGGCGGTCCGCTCGGCCACCTTGGCCTCGAGCTGCTGCTCGCTCTCGCGCAGCGCCGCCTCGACCCGGGTCCGCCGCTCGATCTCGACCTGCGCGGCGCGGTACAGCCGGGCCTTGTCGATGGCGATCGCCGCCTGGGTGGCGATGCCGGCGACCAGCCTCTCCGCGCGCTCGTCGAAGACACCGGGCTCCGGATGGCCGAAGAACAGGCCGCCCAGCACCTCGCCCGATTGCGAGACGACCGGCGCCGCGAGATAGCTGCACACCGGCAGATGGCCTTCGGGCATACCCTTGTAGGGTGCGTTCCGGCCGTAGCGCGGGTCCCGGGTGATGTCGGCCGACCGGACCATGCCGTCGCCGCGGAAGGTCGGCCCGAACACATCGGTGTTGCGCGGCATGGGAAAGCGGGAGAACGCGTCGCGCGGCACGCCGGACAGGGTGTAGAGCGTGTAGGCTTCGCCGTCGTCGTTGACCACGTTGTAGAAGAACGACCCGAAGGCCGCGCCCGACAGCTCGGTGGCGGCGTCGGTGACGATCTGCACCGCGCGTTCGATATCCAGCTCCGCCGCGATGGCGGTGCCCACCGCGTTCAGCCTTTCCAGCGTCGCCGCCTCCTCCTCCAGCACCCTGGCGCTCTCGTGCCGGATCGCCGCCAGGCGGAGATTGGCGTCGACCCGGGCCAGCAGCTCGCGCGCCGAGAACGGTTTGATCAGATAGTCGTCGGCGCCGGAGCGGATGCCCTCGACTCTCGCCTCCTCGCCGGCCCGGGCCGACAGCAGCAGGACCGGGATCTCCCGGAGCTGCGGGTCCCGGCGGACCTGCCGCAGCAGGCCGAAGCCGTCCAGCTTCGGCATCATCACATCCGACAGGATCAGCTCGGGCTTCGCAGCGCGGATCGCCGCCAGCGCCTCCTCGCCATTGGCCGCCGTCTCGACCCGGTATCCGGCCGACCGCAGCAGGCGTTTCACGTAATGGCGCATGTCGCCATTGTCGTCGGCCAGCAGCACCAGGCTGCGCTCGGCACCCGGAACCGGGTCCGGCACCGCCAGGTCCTCCGACGCCGGGGTCGGCGGGGTCTCGGCCGGCGCGAGATCGGGCGACAGCCAGGCCATGGCCTCGTCGACATAGGCCTGCGCCCGCAGGCCGGTCGAGGCCGGGGCGCCGGCGGCACCGACCTGCTCCGGCGGCAGATGGCCGGTGCCGAAGGGGATGCCGACGGTGAAGGCGGTGCCGCGGCCGACCTCGCTCTCCACCCGCACCCGGCCGCCATGCAGCTTGACCAGCTCCTGCACCAGCGCCAGGCCGATGCCGCTGCCCTCGAAGGACCGGCCGCGCGCGCCCTCGATCCGGCGGAAGCGCTCGAACAGGCGCGGCAGCTCCTCCGCCGCGATGCCGGTGCCGGTGTCGGCGACCGTCACCTCGGCGGACCGCCCGTCCGGCGACGGCCGGACGGCGACCGAGATCTGGCCCTCGAAGGTGAATTTCAGCGCGTTGGACAGCAGGTTGAGGACGATCTTCTCCCACATCTCGCGATCGACATGGACCGGCTCCGGCAGCACCGGACTGTCGACCACGAGGCGCAGCCCGGCGCGTTCGACGGCCGAGCGGAAGGTCGAGGCCAACTCGGCCGTCAGCGCCGCCAGGTCGGTCGGCTCGTAGCGGGCCTCGACCCGGTCGGCCTCGATCCGCGAGAAGTCGAGCAGCGTGTTGACCAGCTTCAGCAGCCGGGTCGAGTTCCGGTGCGCCACCTCGATCAGGGCACGGGGGCCAGGGGGGACATCCGGCCCCGGCATCGCCAGCAGGTCCTCCAGCGGGCCCATCATCAGGGTCAGGGGCGTGCGGAACTCATGGCTGACATTGGAGAAGAAGGCAGTCTTGGCGCGGTCGATCTCCGCCAGCGCCTCGGCCCGCCGCCGCTCCTCCTCATAGGCCTGGGCATTGGCGATGCTGGCCGCGATCTGGCCCGCGGCGAGGGTCAGGAAGCTGCGATAGCCGTCGTCGAACAGGCGGAACGGATTCAGCCCGGCGACCAGCACCCCGGCCCGGCCGGTCTCGCCGGCGGCAGGGATCGGAACCAGCACGGCCCGGGCCGGCGGCTGCTGCCAGTCGCCCTTGGGAAAGCCGACGCCGGCCGGCAGATCGACCAGGACATGGCGGTCCGGCTTGCGCAGCACCGCCGCGATCGGCCAGAGCCCCGCGGCCCTCGACGCGATCTCCTCCGGCGCCGCCGGGTGGCCGGGATCGATGCCGCCGAGGCCGGCCAGTTGCACGTCGTCGGCTTCCGGCTCCGCCATGTAGATCAGCGCGAAGGGCAGGTCCCGGCGGTTTGCCCCGAGCGCCAGGGCGCTGCGTTCGCAGGCCTCCTGCCAGCTCCGTGCATCCGCGGTGCCGGCGGCCAGGTCGCGCAGCAGGGCCAGCTGGCGCTCGCTCAGCACCCGCTGGGTGTCGTCGGTGTTGGCGCAGATGATGCCGGCGGTGCTGCCGTCGTCGGTCGGGACCGGGCTGTAGGAAAAAGTGTAGTAGGTCTCCTCCGGATAGAAGTTGCGCTCCATGATCAGGAGCTGCTGCTCGACATAGGTGCCCTCGTCGCCGGCCAGGGCGGTGGCCAGCATCGGGCCGATCTCGGTCCAGATCTCGCGCCACACCGCGGCCGTCGGCTGGCCCAGCGCCAGCGGATGCTTGCCGCCGATGATCGACTTGTAGGGATCGTTGTAGAAGAAGATCAGCTCCGGCCCCCAGCCGATCCAGATCGGCTGCCGCGAGGTCAGCATGATCCGGATCGCCGTCTTCAGGCTCTGCGGCCAGCGCTCGGCCGGGCCCAGCGGCGTCGCGGCCCAGTCATGGGCGCGGATGCGCTGCCCCATCTCGCCGCCGCCGCGCAGGAAGTCGGGCGCGGGAACCGGCCCGACCGCGGCTCCACCGTCCGCCTGCTTCACCGCCCACCTCAAACGACGAGTCCTGGTCGACCGCAGCATAGTCCGGCACCGGGCGGGAATGACCAACAAAATCAACAGACACATCTGTCGATCCGGCAATGATCAGCAGTCCTTGCCTTCGAAACCACAGAAACCGGAAGGTCTCGGCCTCTCCGAATTATCCTTTGTTATAAGTCGCCGCAACCGAGTCCAGGCGGGACGGGCCGCGCCCGAAATCCTGACCGAGCATCTCGGCGGCGCCGACAGCGCCTGGGAATTCCGGCCTGAGCCCCTACCCCGGTGTACCGGATGGCCGCCGCCTGTGATAAAATTTGTCAGAACGGCGTGACGTTTGCGGCAGGTGGAGATGGACCGGGCGGACGCGATCCTCAAGGCCGTGCAGCGGATCTACGATGCCGCCACGTCGCCGGATGCCTGGCCCGACGCGGTCGAGGCGATCGCCGCCGCCGCCGACGGGCAGCGCGGGTCGCTGCTGGTCGAGGACCAGCCGCGGCGGCGGGCCGATCTGATGGTCGGCTGGCGCTGGGATCCGGCCCATCTGAAACGGATGTCAGCCCCTGGCGCCCCGCGGACCGCGCCCTGGGCGGCCACGCTGCCGCTGGGCCGGGCGGTGCGCAGCCTGGAGCTGAAGCCCGAGAGCGATTTCATCCGGTCGGAATTCTACAACGAGGTGGTGCGGCCGAACGGCGACTTCTTCGGGATTGTGGCGCTGGTGCAGCAGACGCCGACGCACAGCAGCTACGTCGCCGTCCGCCGGGTCCTGGGCGCGCCGGATTTCGCCGACCGCGACGTCGCGGCGCTGCAGGCGGTGCTGCCGCACCTCGTCCGCACCCTGGAGCTGCGCCGGACGCTGGGCGCCGCCGACCTGCGCCTCGCCGGCACGATGGCCGTGCTCGACCAGATCGACCTCGGGCTGATCCTGTGCGATGCCGCCGGCAGGCCAGCCTATCTCAACCGCCGGGCCGAAGCGCTGGTCGCCCGCCCGGACGGGCTGTCGGCCGGATCGGCCGGCCTCGCCGCGGCGCTGCCTGAGGAAAACCGCCGGCTGCGCCACGCCGTGGCCGTGGCGGCGGCGGCCGGTGCCGCGCGCCCCGGCCTCGATGCCGCGGCCCGCGCCACCGCCGCCGGGACCCGGATGCGGCTATCCCGCCCTTCCGGCGCACGCGCGCTGCTGCTGACCGTGATCCCGATCCGCCAGGCCGGCATGGCAGAGCGCCGGCCGCAGGCCCAGGTGGCGATCTTCATCGTCGATCCGGAGCACGATTCGACGCCGGCCCCTGCGCTGCTGCAGGAGCTGTTCGGACTGACCGCGGCGGAGGCCGGCCTCGCCATCCAGATCGGCCGCGGCGACGGCATCCAGGCGGCCGCCGAGCGCCTGTCGATCTCGGGCAACACCGCCCGCACCCATCTGTCGCGGATCTTCGAGAAGACCGGCACCGGCCGGCAGGCGGAGCTGGTCCGCCTGCTGGTGCAATTCGGCCTGCCGGCGCGGCCGTCCGACTGACCGTCGTTCCATCGCCGGCCTTGGCACAGAAGACATAGGACCTCGCACCCGTGGGGCCAGGATGGAACGGGCGGATGCAATTCTCAGGGCGGTGCAGCAGATCTACGATTCCGCCCTGTCTCCAGACGGCTGGTCGGGCGCGCTCGACGCCGTCGCCGCGGTCAGCGGGGGCCGCTACGCCGGCATTCTGATCGAAGACCAGATGCTCCGCCGGGCGCAGCTGCTGACGGACGGGACCTGGGATCCGGCGCATCTCGATCTCGTCACCGCCACGGCCGAAGCCGGGGTGCTGCCGCCCTGGATCCGGGGCGTGCCCGTGGGCCTGGTGACGCGGAGCTCGGCCATCCAGGCTGACCAGGACTACAGCCGGTCGCTCTACTACAACGAGGTGGTCCGGCCGATCGGCAACTTCTACGCCGCTGTGGGCCTGCTGGAGCAGACGCCGGCGCATCGCGGCCTCTTCGCCATCGGGCGCCCCCATGGGGCCGAGAATTTCGCCGATGATGATGTCGCCGCCATGCAGCTGCTGCTGCCCCATCTGGCCCGGGTGCTGGACCTGCGCCGGCGCGCGGGCGAGGCGGAGCGGCGTGCGGACGCCATCGAGACCGTGCTGGACCGGGTCGATCTCGGCGTGATCCTGGTCGATGCCGAGGGGCGGCCGCTCTACTTCAACCGCCCGGCGGAAGCCCTGCTGGCCCGCGCGGACGGGCTGTCGGTGGGACGGGCCGGGATCGCGGCGGCCCTGGCGGAGGACACGAGGCGGCTGCATCGGGCGATTGCCGCGGCGGCGGCGGCCGGCCTGCCCGGCGGCACCATCGACGCCGCCGGGCGCGCCGCGGCGGCCGGAGCCCATATCCGGGTCTCGCGGCCGTCCGGAAGGCGCCCGCTGCTGCTGACCGTGATTCCGGTGGCCCGCGCCAGGCTTCACGCCGGGCTGGCGGCGCAGGTCGCGGTCTTCGTCACCGATCCGGATGGCGCCGCCTCCCCCGCCCCGGCCCTGCTGCGCGAGATGTTCGGCCTGACGGCGGCGGAGGCGGCGCTGGCCATCGAGATCAGCCGCGGCCAGGGGCTGGACGCCGCGGCGGACCGGCTGTCGATCGCCAAGACCACGGCCCGCACACATCTGGCCCGGATCTTCGACAAGACCGACACCAGCCGGCAGGCGGAGCTCGTCCGCCTGCTGCTGCGCTGCGGTGTGTCGCTGCTGCCGCCCGATTGACGCGGCGGCGGAGGCCCCCGCCCTACTCCGCCGCCAGCTTCGGCGCGGCCGGGGCGCGCAGGCTGGCCAGCAGCTCGGCCTCGCGCGCCTTGGCCTTGTCCCGATTCTCGTCCTTGATGTGACCATAGCCGCGGATCTGCTCCGGCACCCGGGCCAGGGCGACGCAGATCGCGTGGGTGTCCGGCCCCAGCCGGGCCAGCAGCTCCTGCACCACCGTCTCGTAATCGGCGATCAGCTGGCGCTCGGCGCGGCGCTCCTCGGTCCGGCCGAACGGGTCGAGGGCGGTGCCGCGCAGCCGCTTCATCCGCGCCAGCAGCTTGAACGCCTTCAGCATCCACGGCCCGAAGGCGCGCTTCTTCAGATGGCCGGTGTCCGGGTCCTTCTCCGAGAAGGCCGGCGGCGCCAGGTGGAACTGCAGCTTGTAGTCGCCCTCGAACTGCGCCTCGAGCTGCTTCAGGAAGCTGCCGTCGGTGTACAGCCGGGCGACCTCGTACTCGTCCTTGTAGGCCAGCAGCTTGTAGTAGTTGCGCGCCACCGCCTCGGTCAGCTCCTCGCGGCCGAGCTTCGCCTCGGCCGCCCGCACTTTCGCCACCAGCGCGGTGAAGCGCGCGGCGTAGGCGGCGTCCTGGTAGGCGGTCAGCTGCTCGACCCGGCGGGCGATCACCTCGTCCAGCGTCCGCGACAGCTTGCGCACCGCGTCCGGCGCCGGCGCCACCAGGCGCTCGACCCGGGCGAGGTCATGGGCGGCGCGGCGGCCCCACAGGAAGGCGGCCTTGTTCATCGGGACGGCGGTGCCGTTCAGCTCGATCGCCTTCTCCAGCGCCTCATGCGACACCGGCACCAGCCCCTTCTGCCAGGCATAGCCGAGCATGAACAGGTTGGTGGCGATGCTGTCGCCGAGCAGCGCCGTGGCGATCCGCGTGGCGTCGACGGTGTCGAGCAAAGCGGGGTCGCCGCCGTTCTTCGCCACGGTGGCGAGCATCGACTTGCCGGGGATGACGAAGTCCGGGTTCTGGGTGAAGGCGCCAGTGATGGCCTCGTTGCTGTTGACCACCTGACGGGTCAGGCCGGGGTGGATCTTCGACTGCGCCTCGCCCGAGGCCGCGACCACCAGGTCGCAGCCCAGCATCAGCCGGGCGCCGCCGGCGGCGATGCGCACGGCGTGGATCTCCTCCGGCGTGCGGGCGACGCGGACATGGCTGACCACGGCCCCGCCCTTCTGCGCCAGGCCCGCCTGGTCGAGCACCGAGACGCCCTTGCCCTCGAGATGCGCGGCCATGCCGAGCAGCGCGCCGATGGTGACGACGCCGGTGCCGCCGACGCCGGTGATCATGATGCCGTAGGGCTGGTCCAGCGCCGGCAGCGCCGGCTCCGGCAGCACCGGGAAGAGATCGGCGGTGCCCTGAGCCGCCGGCTTCGGCTTGCGCGGGCTGCCGCCCAGCACCGAGACGAAGGACGGACAGAAGCCGTTGACGCAGGAGAAGTCCTTGTTGCAGCTGGACTGGTCGATCGCCCGCTTGCGGCCGAACTCGGTCTCGACCGGCACCACCGACAGGCAGTTCGAGACCTTCGAGCAGTCGCCGCAGCCCTCGCACACCGCCTCGTTGATGAACACCCGGCGGGCCGGGTCCTCCATCAGGCCGCGCTTGCGGCGGCGGCGCTTCTCGGCGGCGCAGGTCTGGTCGTAGATCATCACCGAGACGCCGGGTGTCTCGCGCAGCCGCTGCTGGACGTGGTCGAGCTCGTCGCGATGCTCGACCGGCACGCCGGCCGGCAGCAGCTTGCTCTGCGTCCCCGCCTCGCCATAGATCTCCGGCCGGTCGGTGACCACGACCAGGGTCTGGACGCCCTCGGCCTTCAGCTGGGCCGCGATCATCGGCACGGTCAGGGTGCCGTCCACCGGCTGGCCGCCGGTCATCGCCACGGCGTCGTTGAACAGGATCTTGTAGGTGGCGTTGACGCCCGCGGCCAGCGCCGCGCGGATTGCCAGGCTGCCGGAGTGGAAATAGGTGCCGTCGCCGAGATTGACGAAGACGTGCTTGGTGTCGGTGAACCGCGCCTGGCCGATCCAGGCCGCGCCCTCGCCGCCCATCTGGCTGAAGGTCTCGGCCTTCCGGTCGGGCATCCAGGTCGCCATGTAGTGGCAGCCGATGCCGGCCATGGCACGGCTGCCCTCCGGCACCCGGGTCGAGGTGTTGTGCGGGCAGCCCGAGCAGAAATAGGGAATCCGGTCGACCTCGGCCTTGACGATCTTCTTCTGGCCCTCGCGCTCCTCCAGGTACCGCACCCGCTCGGCCAGGCCGGGATGGTCCAGGTATTTCAGCAGGCGCTTGCCGATGGCGACGGCGATCTGGGCCGGCGTCAGCTCGCCGGTCGAGGGCAGGATCCAGTCGCGCTTCTCGTCGAACTTGCCGACGATCACCGGCCGCTTGTCGGCGTGCCAGTTGTACAGCTGCTCCTTCAGCTGGTTCTCGATCAGCGCCCGCTTCTCCTCGACCACGATCAGCTCGTCGAGGCCTTCGGCGAAGGCGCGCACCCCGGTCGGCTCCAGCGGCCAGGGCATGCCGACCTTGTAGATGCAGATGCCGAGCTCGGCCGCCAGCACCCGGTCGATGCCGAGATCGTCCAGCGCCTGGCGCACGTCGAGATAGGATTTGCCGGTGGTGACGATGCCGAAGCGATGCCGGCCGCTGTCATAGACCAGCCGGTCGAGCCTGTTGGCGCGGGCGAAGGCGAGCGCGGCGTACAGCTTGTCGCGCATCAGCCGCTCTTCCTGCACCATCGGCGGGTCGGGCCAGCGGATGTTCAGGCCGCCGGGCGGCATCGCGAAATCTTCCGGCAGCACGATATCGACCCGGTTCGGGTCGACATGGACCGAGGCCGAGCTGTCGACGTTCTCGGCAATGGTCTTGAAGCCGACCCACAGGCCGGAATAGCGGCTCATCGCCCAGCCATACAGGCCGTAATCCAGGATCTCCTGGACGTTGGTCGGGTTCAGCACCGGCATCATATGGGCGATGAAGGCGTGCTCGGACTGGTGCGGCACGGTCGAGGATTTGCAGGCGTGGTCGTCGCCGGCCAGGGCCAGGACGCCGCCATATTTCGAGGTGCCGGCGAAATTGGCGTGCTTCAGCACGTCGCCGGTGCGGTCGACGCCGGGGCCCTTGCCGTACCAGATGCCGAAGACACCGTCATGCTTGGCGCCGGGCCACAGCCCGACCTGCTGGCTGCCCCAGACCGCGGTGGCGCCGAGATCCTCGTTCAGCCCGGGCTGGAACTCGATATTCTGCTTCTGCAGGAATTTGCGCGCCGCCCACAGCGCCTGATCGTAGCCGCCCAGCGGCGAGCCGCGGTAGCCGGAGATGAAGCAGGCGGTGTTAAGCCCGGCGGCTTCGTCGCGCCGGCGCTGCATCAGCGGCAGGCGGACCAGCGCCTGGATGCCGGTGAGATAGATGCGGCCGGAGTCGAGGGTGTACTTGTCCTCGAGGCTCACGGAAGCAAGCGCCGTTGCCGTCATCGATGCCTCCCGAAAGGCCGCCGATCTGTCGCCGCGGCCACAGCTAAATAGGTAATCTTATTTCGTTCTGGGGACAATCGCGCCAGGGCTACCGAGGTAAGAAAGCAACGGGAAACCGACAGCATTGCTGTCCTTGATCCAAGATGTCCGGCTTCCCCGGAATCGCGACGGAAACGAACCCGGTTCACGCTCGATGGCCGCGCACGGGTTCCCTACTCTGTCATGTCCGGGCTTGACCCGGGCATCCAGGACGGCAAGAGCCCTCTGCGTGGCCCTGGATCGCCAGGTCAAGCCCGGCGATGACAGGTTAGGTTGGGCAATATCTTCTTCACCCCAGGGCCCCTCCATCCGACACATGCGACACCGGCGGGGGTGACGGAACCTCGTTCTGCCCCTAGATAGGTCGGGCGGCCGGGCCCGGCCGCGCGACCTCCGGTGGACCATGGCCGACGAAGAGAACAGTTTCGGCGGACGCCTGCGCCGCTACGCCCGCGTGTCCGGCGCCATGGGCGGGCTTGCCGCCCGCGTCGCCGGCGAGCGCTATCTCGGCCTGAAGGTCGACCGTGACGCCCATGCCAGCGATCTGCGGGCGGCGCTGGGCGGGTTGAAGGGACCGCTGATGAAGGTGGCGCAGATGCTGGCCACCATCCCCGAGGCCGTGCCGAAGGAATATGCGCAGGAGCTGCAGCAGCTGCAGGCCGACGCGCCGTCGATGGGCTGGCCCTTCGTCAAGCGGCGGATGGCGAGCGAGCTGGGCCAGGGCTGGCAGGGCAAGTTCCAGAGCTTCGAGCACGAGGCGGCCGCCGCGGCGTCGCTGGGCCAGGTGCACAAGGCGGTGGGCCATGACGGCCGGCGGCTGGCCTGCAAGCTGCAATATCCCGACATGCAGTCGGCGGTCGAGGCCGACCTGAAGCAGCTGAAGCTGATCCTCGGCATCTTCGAGCGCTACGACAAGACGGTGTCGACCAAGCAGATCCACGCCGAGATCTCGGAGCGGCTGCGCGAGGAGCTGGACTATTCGCTCGAGGCCAAGCATTCCCGGCTCTACGGCGACATGCTGGCGAAGGAGCCGAACGTCCATGTGCCGGAGGTGGTGCCGGAGCTGTCGACCAGGCGGCTGCTGACCACCACCTGGCAGGACGGCAAGAAGATCCTGACCTTCGTCGAGGGCAGCGAGGAGCAGCGGGCGCAGCTGGCGCTGAACATGTTCCGGGCCTGGTACGTGCCGCTCTATTATTACGGCGTGATCCATGGCGACCCGCATCTCGGCAACTACTCGGTGCGGCAGGACGATTCGATCAACCTGATGGATTTCGGCTGCGTCCGGGTGTTCCCGCCCAGCTTCGTCGGCGGGGTGATCGAGCTGTACCGGGCGCTGGAGACCAATGACCGCGACCGCGCGGTCGCGGCCTACAAGACCTGGGGCTTCAAGAACATGACCAACGAGCTGGCCGACGTGCTGAACGTCTGGGCCGGCTTCCTGTACGGCCCGATCCTGGAGAACAAGGTCCGGCTGATCGGCGAGGCCAAGAACGGCGTCTATGGCCGCGAGACCGCCGAGCAGGTGCACAAGGAGCTGCGCCGCGTCGGCGGCATCGAGGTGCCGCGCGAATTCGTGTTCATGGACCGGGCGGCGCTCGGCCTCGGCTCGGTGTTCATCCACCTCAAGGCCAAGGTGAACTGGCACACCCTGTTCAACGAGCTGATCGCCGATTTCGACCAGGACAGCCTCGCCGAGCGGCAGGCCGCGATCCTGAAGACGCACGACCTGCCGCTGCCGGTGGCGGGCGCCTGACGCCGATGGCTCCAGGCGATCCGGACGAGCGGACGGCCCTGCGGCAGGAGTGGAGCGAGGGCGGCCGCGTCGTGCTCCAGGACGATGCGGATGGCAGCGACCACAGCATCGTCCATCACTGGGTCGCGCGGCTGATCGACGGCGACATCGCCGATGACGACCGGGACGGCATCCTGTCGCTGGTCTATCACAGCCTGAACTTCGACATCCCCTTCGCCGCCACCAAGGGCGTGCGGGACGAGCTGCTGCACGTGGTCCGGATGAAGATCAAGGACCCCGCCTGGCGGCGGTTTCCCGAGGAGCCCGGGGCGGAGGAGAGCTGAGCCCCCGCCCCGGACAGTCATCGCCTCAGTTCGCCGACGGCCCTGCCTTGGGGGCCTGCTGGCCCTGCGGCGGCGTCGGCCCGCCCGGATAGAATGTCGCGGCGGGATTGGCCTGCATGAAGTCGTACACCACCGCGCCAAGCGGGCGTTTCTGCCGCTCGGACGGCAATTGCTGCCACGGCACGACCTCGCGCAGCGCCGCCAGCGCCGCGGTCGGCACCGGTCCGAAGTTGCGCCCGGGGTTCTGGACCTTGCGCAGATCCATCCAGAAGCTTCCCATCAGCAGGTCCTGTGCCAGGAGCTGGAAGGACAGGTCGACGGCGTCGCGGGCCCGCTGGGTCTTGAGGCGGGTTTCCGCCTGCAGGTCCTCGACCGTGGCGACGATGGCCTGTCCGGCCGGCGTGACCGGCGTGCCCATGCCCGACAATTCCAGCCAGAGATCGGTCGGCAGGTAGCCGTCCCGGCCGGGCGCCTTCGTGCGCATCTCGGCGCTGAGAATATCGGCCGGCTTCACCACCGTGAAGAAGGGGTTGCGGAAACGCTCGATCCGCTGGGCGACCGCCACGTCCATATTGGTCAGCGCGATGGTGAAGGCTTCCACCTGGTTGGCGAGCGGATAGGGATCCCAATTGGCGTTGGAGAAGATATAGCCCGACTTGCCGTGGCTGAGCGGGCCGCCCCTGACGTAATATTTCATGAATTGCGGCGTGCTCAGCTCCCATGAGCTTTCCGGCGTCAGGCCGGGCAGCACGGCCGGGTTGTGATCGGACGCGTTGATCGACAGCAGCGTGGTATCGCGCAGCTCGGCCCAGGCCTGCCAGGCCGAGCCCTGGCGCTGGCTGGAGGCGCGCATGCTTTCGGGATCCTGGATGATGCGGGCCGGGTCTTCCTCGAAGAGATAGCTGCCCCGGATCATGTCCATGACCCGCGCGGCGTCCCATGTCAGCCAGGGATGGGGGCGCATCGCCTGAACCTGCGAGGAGATCGGCGTGACGCTGGAATTCATGCCGAGGAGGTCGATGGCATAGGCGAGATCCGTCCATTCCAGCAGGCGGCGCGCATCGGCCAGCAGCAGCACGGTCTGGGCCTGGGCATAGGCGTTGGTGCTGATCAGGGCGGCCTCATCGGCGGCGAAGGGCTCCAGCGGCTTCAGGCCGGCCTTGGCAAGGGCGTCGGCCGCCGGCATGCGCACGCCGCGGTAATAGGCGTCGCCTTCGCCGACCATGGCCCCCGCGATGTTGCCCATGGTGGGCAGGTCGCCCTCACCCAGCGTCCCGCGCGACTGCACCACCGGGGTGACGCGCGCATTGAGCATGTCGACCAGGATATGGGTCAGCTGCGGGCTGGCCGCCTCATAGGACATGGTGTTGGCGCGGATCGCCATGATGGCGCGGATCAGCGCCTCCTCATGCAATTCCGGGCCGAAGCCGCTGGCGACCCCTCTCCTGAAGCGCGCCAGCTGCTGCTCTTTCAGCAGCTTGGTGTTTTCGGGCGTGGTCGGGTCGCCCGAGAAGATCACCGTTTCGCGCTGGTCGCCCGCCCCGCGGTTGAACCAGTAGATCGTCACGTTCTCGGCCGCGCCCTGCAGCAGCAGCCCGTAGGCGTCGGCCGAGCGCTGCAGGGCTTCGTCGCTGAGCTTCACCTTCGCGCCGTCGCGGGCGATGGCGATCACCTGCTCGATGGTGAGGTCATGGCCGGTCAGCGTGATGGTCGTGTCCGCGGCCGTCTCGACGATGGCCTGATAGGTCCCCGGCGCTTCGAAGGCGCGGAGGGATTGGGGCGCGGTCAGGAGGGCGAGCATCGTCAACGCCTGCAACAGAAATTTCGTGCAGACGGGGGCAATCCGGTCCGGCATGAGCATCTCCCGCTGTCGACGGAAACTTATGGGAACAATTTCACTATACAGAAAAAAGCTTTCCTGAAAAGGCATCGAAGACCAGGTTTCCGCCGCACCGGGCCGCTATCCTGTCGGACCACCGCGCAGCCCGACGAAGCCGCACGGCAGCCATGGCACCGAAGCGGTGGATCGGGGGTTTCTCAGGGTGAACAATGGGTCACACCCGAGAACCCCGGAGGTTCCATGACCATCCAGCACCTGCTCGTCCCCCTCAGCGGCCATGCCGGCGATGCCGCTGCGCTCGACGCCGCCCTGCGCGTCGCCCGGCGCTTCGACGCCTCGGTCGAGGTGCTGTCGCTGCGCCCCGACCCGCAGCGGGTCCTGGCCTATACCGGGGCCGAGATGGCGGTCGCCACCAGCATGCTGCTGGAGGGGGCGGAGAAGGCCTCGAACGAGGTCGCCGCCCGCAACCGCGCCGTGTTCGAGGCCGCCAAGGCCACCGCCGGCACCGGGCCGGAGGTGGAGTTCCGCGAGGACACCGGCAGCGAGACCGTGGCGGTCGGCCGCCGCGGCGCGGTCGCCGACCTGATCGTGACGCCCGGCCCCGGCCAGGACCCGAACGCCAGCCGGGCGGTGCTGGAGGCGGCGCTGTTCGAGACCGGGCGCGGGGTGCTGATCGTCCCCGCCCCGGTGGCGGAGGATTTCGCCGAGCGCATCCTGATCGCCTGGGACGGCGGCAAGGAGTCGTCGCGCAGCGTCGCCGCCGCCCTGCCCCTGCTGGAGGCGGCGACCGCCGTCAGCGTCTACACCCGCGACGAGGGCGAGGACCGCTGCACCGCGGCCGATCTGGTGCAGTATCTCAGCCGCCACGGCGCCCCGGCCAACCGCATCGCCGACGAGGACCCGAAGCAGGGGGTCGACGCCGCCATCCTGGCCGCCGCCCAGCGCGCCAATGCCGGGCTGATCGTCATGGGCGGCTACAGCCACAGCCGGTTCCGCGAGATGATCCTGGGCGGCGTCACCGAGCACATGCTGTTCCACGCCGACCGCCCGGTGCTGATGGCGCATTGAGCGCCGCCTTCGCGTCGTAGGTTGGGTTCGCGCCCGCGAACCCAACAGCGCGCCGCCTGAACCGTGTTGGGTTCGCCAGAGCGAACCCAACCTACGCAGGAATGATCCGGCCCTTCCCGCGTCCGATTCCTTCCGCTAGTCTCTTGCTGCCGTCATTGCTGGCGGCAACTTGAACGAGGATTTCCGGTGACCATCGCCGGCACCCAGCACGACGCCACCTCCACCGCCTGTGGCGGCGGATGGGTCGTGCCTGCCCTCGTTCCCGCCACTGGGCCCGCCATTGGGCCCGCCATCGGGCGACCGTTCCCGGCGCGCTGACCGCGTCCGGACCGTCCAGCCAGGCTTCACAGCTCACGCAACGCTCCCGGGCCCGGTCCGCGCCGCGGTCCCGTGCGTCGTTGCGTCCGGACCGTCCGTCCCTGCTGTCTCCCACGCCAGGAACACCTCCGATGACACAGAGCAAGACCACCGCCGTCACCCCCACGCGCGCCGAGGATTATGCCGGCTGGTACCAGGCCGTCGTGCGCGCCGCCGATCTGGCCGAGCCCGCCCCCGTGCGCGGCTGCATGACGATCAAGCCCTGGGGCTACGGCATCTGGGAACGCATCCAGTCGATCCTCGATCGCCGCTTCAAGGAGACCGGCCACCGCAACTGCTACTTCCCCCTGTTCATCCCCCTGCAATACATGCAGCGGGAGGCCGAGCATGTCGAAGGCTTCGCCGCCGAGGTGGCGCTGGTCACCCATCACCGCCTGGCCAATGTCGACGGCCGGCTGCAGGTCGACGCGCCCCTGGAGGAGCCCCTGGTCGTCCGCCCCACCTCGGAGACGATCGTCGGCGAGGCGTTCTCGCGCTGGATCCAGTCGCATCGCGACCTGCCCGTGCTGATCAACCAATGGGCCAATGTGGTGCGCTGGGAGAAGCGGCCCCGCATCTTCCTGCGCACCTCCGAGTTCCTCTGGCAGGAGGGGCACACCGCCCACGCCACCGAGGCCGAGGCGCTGGAGGAGACCGAGCGCATGCTGGGCATCTACCGCGAGGTGGCCGAAGACGCCTTGGCGCTGCCCGTGATCGCCGGCCGCAAGACCCGGCGGGAGAAGTTTCCCGGCGCCGTCACCACCCTGTGCATCGAGGCGATGATGCAGGACGGCCGCGCCCTGCAGTCCGGCACCTCCCACTTCCTGGGCCAGAACTTCGCCCGCGCCGCCGGCATCCGCTTCACCGATGCGGACGGCACCGTGAAGCTGCCTTACACCACCTCCTGGGGCGCCTCGACCCGGCTGATCGGCGCCCTGATCATGACCCACAGCGACGATGACGGTCTGCGCCTGCCGCCCGCGGTGGCGCCCGACCAGGTGGCGATCCTGCCCGTGCTGCGCGGCACGCCCGAGGATGCCGCCGTGCTGGCCCGCTGCGACGAGATCGCCGGGCGCCTGCGACGAGACTCCTGGAGGGGCGAGCCCGTGCGGGTGACGATCGACCGGCGCCCCGGCAGCGGCTCGGCCAAGCGCTGGGACTGGGTGCGCAAGGGCGTGCCGCTGATCGTCGAGCTCGGCGCTCGCGACCTCGCCGGCGGCAAGCTCATCACCTGGCGCCGCGACCGGCTGCAGGACGGCAAGGCCGAGACCGGGCTGGACGCATTCGTCGCCGCCCTGCCCGGCCGGCTGTCCGAAATCCAGGCCGCCCTCCTCGCCGAGGCGCGCATGTATCGCGACGCGCGCCTGCGAGACGCGTCGACCCTGGACGAGGCCCGCGCCCTGCTCGGCGACGGCGGTGCCGACGGCTACCGCAGCGGCGCCGGCTTCGTCCGTCTGCCCTGGTGCGGGTCAGAGGACGAGGAAGCCGCACTGGCCGAGACCGGCGTCACCATCCGCTGCCTGCTCCCGGCCGAGGACGGCCCCGCCCCTTGCGCCGCCACCGGGGCGGTGACGGCCGAGCGCGCGATCCTGGCGCGCGCCTACTGACCGGCCCGCCGGGGCAGCAACCATACGGCGCCGGCCAGGCCGATCACGGTCAGGCCGGCGCCGGCCAGGAAGGTGGCGCCGGACCCGGCCCAGCTCCACAGCCCGCCGGCGAGGGCGCTGGCCAGCAGCAGCGCCAGCCCGCCGGCCAGGTTGAACAGGCCGAAGCCGGTGCCGCGCCGGTCGGCCGGCACCGTCTCCGCCACCAGCGCCGCCAGCACCCCCTGGGTCAGGCCCATATGCAGCCCCCACAGCGCGGTGCCGGCCAGAACCGCCCACAGCCCGCCATCGACAGCGAGCACCAGGTCGGCCGCGACCAGCACGCCGAAGCCGAGGACCAGCAGCCGCTTGGGGTCGCGGCGGTCGCTCAGCACCCCGACCGGATAGGCGGACAGGCCATAGGCGAGGTTCATCACCACCAGCACCAGCGGCACCAGCGCCATCGCCAGCCCGGCCTCCTGCACCCGCAGCACCAGGAAGGCCTCGCTGAACCGCGCCAGGGTCAGCACCGCCGCCACCGCGACCACGCGCCAATAGGCGCCGCCCAGCCGCCGCAGCTCGTCGCGCCGGATCGGCGACCGCGCCGCCTTGGCCGGCCGCGCCGTCTCCGGCTCGTGCACGCCGCCGACCAGGATGGCGACCGAGATCACGGCCGGGATCACCGCCAGCCAGAACACCAGCTGGATGTCGCCGCCGCTGGCCAGCATCAGCCCGATCGCCAGCAGCGGCCCGGCGAAGGCGCCGACGGTGTCGAGCGACTGCCGCAGCCCGTAGGCGGCGCCGCGGATCGCCGGCGGGGTCAGGTCGGCGACCAGCGCGTCACGCGGGGCACCGCGGATGCCCTTGCCGACCCGGTCGACGAAGCGCGCCGTCAGCACCAGCCCGGCGCTGCCGGCCAGCGGGAACAGCGGCTTCGACAGGGCGCCGAGCCCATAGCCGATCACGGCCAGCAGCTTGCGCCGGCCGAACCAGTCGCTGAGCACGCCGGAGAACACCTTGACGATCGAGGCGGTGGCCTCGGCCACGCCCTCGATCAGCCCGATCACCACGGCGCTGGTCCCGACCGTGGTCAGCAGGAACACCGGCAGCAGGGCATGGATCATCTCCGACGAGATGTCCATGAACAGGCTGACGAAGCCCAGCATCCACACGCCGCGCGGAATCGCGGCCCGCGTCGCCGGCTGCGCAGGGGTCTCGGCCGTCATCGGATGGCGCTCCGTCTGCTGGTCGGTCCGGCTGGCAAAGGGCTGGCGGGATCTGCCGCAGGCTCTAGGGTCGACGGCGGGTGCCTGTCAACGGCGCCAGCCCGTCCGCCAGCATCCCGACCAGGCCCCGGGCGTAGGCGCCATCCCGGTCCAGGTCGGGGTCGTAGATGGTGATGGTGAGGCCGAGGCAGCGCGGCGCGGCCACGAAGCCGCGCAGCAGCGCCGCCAGACCGGCGTAGTCCAGCCCCGGGCTGCCCGGCGAGTCCACCGCCGGCATCACCGCCTGATCGAGGATGTCGACGTCGAGATGGACCCAGAACGGCATCTCCGGCGTCCGGTCCAGCACCGCGAAGCTGCGGTTCAGCGCCTCCGCCACACCCCTCTCCAGCAGCTCGAACATGTCGATCCGGGTGATCGCGGTGTCGGCGATGTCCTCCCAGCCCCAGTCGGGATCCCGCCCTTCGCGCTCGCCGATCTGGATCGCCCGCTCCGCCGGCACCAGCGGGTCCGGCGCGCCGTCCCAGCGCAGCATCAGCGGGTCGCCCAGGCCGATCGCCAGCGCCAGGTCCATGCCGGCGGCCGAATGCAGCGGGAAGTCCTCGTAATTGCCGGGGTGGCGGAAATCGCTGTGGCCGTCGAGATGGACCAGCGCCAGCTCGCTGTGCCGCCGCGCCCCGGCCAGCGCGCCGATCAGGATCGAGCAGTCGCCGCCGACCACCAGCGGGAACAGCCGGTCGCGCAGCGCGCCGTCGACCGCGGCGGCGACCTGTTCGTTGAAGCGCCGGATCGCCGGGCCGTTGCGCAGCACGGTGCCGGGCTGCGGGTCGGTGCTGTACCGCGGCCGCGCCAGGTCGACACTCCGCGCCGGCGCCAGCCGCGCCGCCAGCCCGGCCTCGGTCAGCACCTGCGGCGCCCGCCAGGTCCCCGGCTCGTGCCCCGGCCGCAGCGGCCGCAGCCCCAGATTGGACGGCGCCCGGATCAGCGCGGTGCCTTCGATCGGATATCCCATGGTTCCCTCCCCCATCCAGGTCGGAGTATGGCCGGAGACGCCGCGCCCTTCGAGCCGTTCGTCGCGGCTTGACAAACTACCTACTAGAAGGTAGATAACTCTTATGGGAAACTCTTCTTCCACGGCCGACGATGTCCTGGCCTGCGCGCGGTCGCTGATCGTCGCGGGTGGCTACAACGGCTTCAGCTATGCCGACATCGCTCAGGTGGTCGGCATCCGCAAGCCCAGCATCCATCATCACTTCCCGAGCAAGGCCGATCTGGTCCGCACGCTTGTTTCCCGCTACCGCGAAGAAGCCGAGGCGGGACTGGCACAACTCGAAGCCCATGTCTCCGATCCGGCAGAGCAGCTCCGGGCCTATCTGGGATTCTGGGAGACATGCATCGCGGATGCCAGCCTGTCATTCTGTGTCTGCGCCCTTCTCGCCAGCGAGCTTCCCATGCTGCCGGAGGCCGTGGCGTCTGAGGTCAAGGCGCATTTCCGGCTCCTGTCGGCGTGGCTGACCGCGGTGCTCGAACGCGGGGTGCGGCAGGGTCGCCTTCGCCTCGCGAGCGCGCCCCCCGTGGAGGCGGAGGCTTTCATGGCGACCGTCCATGGAGCGATGCTGTCCGCCCGGGCCTATGGCGACCCGAAGATGTTCGCCATCGTCACGGCTCCCCTGCTCGACCGGCTGTCCACCCACCGCTGATCCGCTCGGGCGCCCCCGCCCGGCCATCGGCATCCAACGGCGCGCTGCCCCCGAACCGGGCCAGAACTCGCGCATCGAGACTACCAACTAGTCGGTAGATGACTCATTCGCTTCGAGAGAACGCTCTCGAGCTCCGCCTGCAATCGAAAGGACGTCCGATGACCGACCATACCATGGATCCCGCCAGTGCCCAGGAGCGGTGGCTGCGGCTCTACTACTTCGCCCGGGCGGCGTTTTCCGTCCTGTGGGTGAGCGCGGCGTTCACCCTGGGGCAGCAGACACCGTCGATCGCGGCGGTGCTGCTGATCGTCTACCCGGCATGGGACGCCCTGGCGAACACCGCCGATGCCACGGCCAGCGGCGGGTTCGGCCGGAATCGCACCCAGAGCATCAACGCCGCTGTCAGCCTGATCACCGCCCTGGCCGTCGCCGTGACGCTGCCGCGGGGCATGAACCCGGTGCTCGCGGTGTTCGGCGTCTGGGCCATACTGTCCGGATTGCTGCAGCTCGGCACCGCGCTTCGCCGCTGGAGGAGCTCCGGCGCGCAGTGGGCGATGGTCCTGAGCGGTGGCCAATCGGCGCTGGCCGGCGCGTTCTTCATCGTGCAGGCGCGGATGCCGGCGCCGCCGTCGATCACCGCCATCGCCGGCTATGCCGCCGTGGGCGCGGCCTACTTCCTGGTTTCGGCGGTATGGCTGTCGGTGACCGAATGGCGCCGCAGTGCCGGTGGAGCGTCCCCGGGAGCGCGGACGAGCTGACATCGAACCGGCCCCGCTGCTGCGCCGGGCCGGCTCTGAAGTATCGGACGGTCTTCTACTCCTCCCGCCCGCGCCCGGTGATCAGCCGGGCGCTGCGCTGGCCGGTGGTGTAGATCCACAGCCAGCTCAGCGCCACGGTCAGGCGGTTGCGCAGCCCGATCAGGAAGTAGATGTGGGCGAAGCCCCAGATCCACCACGCCAGCCAGCCGCGCAGCTTGATCCAGCCGAAATCGATCACCGCCGCGCGCTTGCCGATGGTGGCCAGGCTGCCGGCATGCTTGTAGCGGAACGGGCGCGCCTCCGGCTTGCCCTCCAGCCGCGCCCGGATGGTGTCGGCGACATGCTGGCCCTGCTGCTTGGCGGCCGGGGCGATGCCGGGCAGCGGCTGGCCGTTCCAGGCGTCGAGCCGGGCGGTGTCGCCGACCACGAAGATCTCCGGGTGGCCCGGCAGGGTCAGGTCGGGCGCCACCATCACCCGGCCGGCGCGATCCGCCTCCGCCCCCAGCCAGGCGGCGGCCGGCGAGGCCTGGACGCCGGCGGCCCAGATGATGGTCTTCGCCGGCACCCGGTCCGTCCCCAGCATCACGCCGTCGGCGTCGCAGGCGGTGACGGCGTGGCCGGTCAGGATCTCCGCCCCCAGCCGTTCCAGCGCCGTCTTCGCGTAAGCCGACAGGTCCTCCGGGAACGCCGCCAGCACCCGCGGCCCGGCCTCGACCAGCAGGATGCGCGCCTCCTTCGGGTCCAGCGCGCGGAAGTCCCGGGCCATGGTGTGGTGCGCCAGCTCGGCGATGGTGCCGGCGATCTCGACCCCGGTCGGTCCGGCGCCGACGACGACGAAGGTCAGCAGCGCCTGGCGCGCCGCCGGGTCGGTCTCGGTCTCCGCCCGCTCGAACGCCGTCAGGATGCGGCGGCGGATCGCGGTGGCGTCGTCGATGTCCTTCAGCCCGGGGGCGAAGGGCTCCCAGTCGTCATGGCCGAAATAGGCGTGGCGGGCGCCGGTCGCGACCAGCAGCGTGTCGTAGGGCACCCGCTCGTCGCCCAGCTGCACCTGCCGGCCGGCCATGTCGACCCCGGTGACCTCGCCCAGGATGGTCCGCACCTCCGGCCGCCGCGCCACCAGGTGGCGGATCGGCCAGGCGATCTCCGACGGTGCCAGCGACGCGGTGGCGACCTGGTACAGCAGCGGCTGGAACAGGTGGTGGTTGCGCCGATCGATCAGGGTGATGTCGACCGGCGCGCCCTTGAGGCGGAGCACCGCCTGCAGCCCGCCGAAGCCGGCGCCGATGACGACCACGCGGTGACGCGCCTCGGTCATGATGGTCCTCGCCTTCAATGCCTGCGTCCCACCGTCCGATATCGCGGTGCAGCACGCAAGGGCAACGGCGTCGCGCCCGCTATCGCCGGTCGGCGATGGCCAGGCGGCAGGCCAGGCCGAAGAACACCGATGCCAGCAGATACTGCGGCAGGCGCGGCCAGCGGCGCCGGCGCGCCAGGCCGCGGCCCAGCCGGCTGGCCGTCAGGATCACCGCGCCATTGACGCCGAGGCCGATCAGGTTGAGCACCGTCGCCAGCACCAGGATCTGCACCGTCACCGGCCCGGCCTCCGGCTGGATGAACTGCGGGAACAGCGCCAGCACGAACAGCGCCATCTTCGGGTTCAGCAGGTTGGTCACCAGACCCTGGCGGAAGATCCGGCCGACCGGCTGGCGCGCCACGGTCCCGGAGGGCGCCAGCGGCGTGCCCTCGCTGCGCAGGGTCTTCCAGGCCAGGTAGAGCAGATAGGCGGCGCCGGTCCAGCGGACGATGTCATAGGCGACCGGGACGATCAGGAACAGCTGCGACAGGCCCAGCGCCGCGGCCAGCGCATGGCAGTAGGTGCCGGCCTCGATGCCGACCAGCGAGGCGAAGCCGGCGGCGCGGCCCTGGCTGATGCTGCGCGAGGCGATCAGCAGCATGTCGGGGCCGGGCGTCACGGCCAAAGCGAGACAGGCGGCGGGAACAGGGCCAAGGTGGTGAAATCCGGCATGAGGCGTCTCCATGGTCAGGCCGGACCTGGATCCTAGCGATCGACCGGACGGGCCGCCATGCCGGCATGCGCGGGGTGGTCATGCGCCGCCCCGGGGTGGGCGCCGGCCGACCGGCTGCGGGAGGATTGTCCCCCCGAAGGATCGGGAAGGTGTTTCGACGCCGCCCCAACCAACCGACCCAAAGCGGCCTGCTACCATGAGTCATGACCGACCCGTTGTTGCTGTCGGTCCGGTATGAGTATCTTCATGGCGGGGGAAGATACTGATGCAAAACGAAGAAGAGACGTGGTGCGCTGCCCAGCGTGACCAGGTGATCGCGTATCTAGGCAGGCAGCAACTCGTTCATGGCCAGGTCGGGGAATGGCCAGCTTGGCACGTCCATCCACACCTCGCCGTCTGGGCCATCGAAAGTGCGAGGCGGCCAGGCTGGGTCGGGTGGTGGGCAATATCTGGCGACTGTCCGACCGACTATGTGGAATGTGGCCCGGAGCGAACACCGCGAGAGGCGGTGCGGGACATCGGAAAGAGATGGCGCGAGGCTGCCCGATCGTGGGCTGTGGGCAAGTCCGTCGAAAACTTGATCATCGGCGATCAGGAAGAGCAGGAGAGAATTGCCCCTCTGCTCGAAGCGAGAGCGACGACGCTGCTCACTTGGGCGGCAGACGACCGCATCTGGAAATGACTTTACCGGCACTTCCGCTTTCGACCCGATGCGGACATGTGATGCTGTCGCTCGCACTACATTTTCGAGACGATCTCCGCTCCTTGTAGCGTCTGCTTGGAGACATCGCTCCGATCGGCCATCACGGCTGAACCCTGGTTTCGATGAAAATCGCGCAACTCTCATTGGGTCAAATAGGAATCGACCACGGCCCCAGTGGTCTTTTCCATAATTACTACAGGTCCGCCTCCAATGCAGAAACTTGATGGATCCTCATTCTTGCAAAGGTAGGATATCGCTACACTCAATTCATCTTCGCGCAAATCTCTTAAATATTTGTTCAAGTTGAAGCCCGGATACCGAATCCGTACGAAATTGTCCGACGCTATTACGAATTTCCTATAGTCGCTAAACTCGATCATGCCAGCGGAACACACGATCCACACAACCGATGCGGTCGCAATGAACGCCCATTTTTTTGCAGGCATGGAATCACCTTTTCGCAGGCCTATAAGTGAACATAGCGCGGCTAGCTCCAGGTGTTCC
>JAEKLZ010000054.1 GCA_019508225.1 Inquilinus limosus
TTGAATACCGTGTCGGACTTCATGCCGGTGCTCTCCCGTTATTTCGTTTGTCTTTTAATCCATAAAAAACAATTTGACCACGAGCTCGGTTGGTTTTTCTGTATAAGGAACAATAAGCGTATCCTGGGGAGGAATAAATATGGTCGACGTGAGATTTCGGCTGGTGCCGGTGAGCGCGTGAGCCCGATCCTCGAAGTCGCCGGGCTGCGCAAGAGCTTCGGGCCTGTCGAGGTGCTGCGCGGCGTCGACCTGCATCTCGATGCCGGGGAAGTCCTGGCCGTGGTCGGCGACAACGGCGCCGGCAAGTCGACGCTGATCAAGCATATCTCGGGGGTCTACCGGCCCGATTCCGGCCGGATGCTGCTGGCCGGCACGTCGCTCGACCTGTCCTCGCCGCGCGAGGCGCGGCAACGGGGCGTCGAGACCGTCTATCAGGACCTGGCGCTCGCCGACGACCTTTCGATCGGCGCCAACATCTTTCTCGGCCGCGAGCCGATGCGACGGCTGTTCGGGTTTCTGCCTGTGGTGGACGAGCGGACGATCCGGCGCGAGACCACGGAGCTGCTGAAGCGGATCCGCAGCGAGATTCCGCCCGAGGCCCGCACCGTGGCGCGGCTCTCCGGCGGGCAGCGGCAGGCGGTCGCGATCGCGCGGGCGATCTACTGGAAGGCCAAGGTGGTGCTGCTCGACGAGCCGACCGCAGCGCTCGCGGTCATGGAGCGCGAGCGGGTGATCCATCATACCCGCGACCTCGCCGCCCACGGCGTCGGCGTCATCTATATCGGCCACAACCTGGTCGAGATCCTGAAGGTCGCGGACCGCATCGCCGTGATGTTCCGCGGCCGGGTGGTCCACGTCACGCTGGCGGCGGAGACGGATCAGGAGACCCTGATCAAATACATGACCGGCTACAGCGAATCGAAGAAGGCAGCCTGAGCGCTGCACGACACAGGGAGGAACCATGATGCGCAAGACCTTACTGGCTGCTTCGGCGGCGATCTTTGCCCTCGCGGGCGTCACGCCGGCGAGTGCCGAGGAGACGGTCGCGGTGATCGTGAAGGCGACCACCTCGGAATACTGGCAGTGGGTGTTCAAGGGGGCGGAGGAGGCCGGCCGGCAGCTCGGCGTCAAGGTCGACAAGCTGGGCACGCCGAAGGACGACGCAGCGGGCCAGATCGCCGTCCTCGAGAACGCAGCCGGGTCGAAGCCCGCCGCGATCGTGATCTCACCGACCATCTTCGAGGCCCTCGGCGACCCGATCGCCGCGGTGACCGCTGCCGGGATTCCCGTCGTCGTCATCGATTCCGGGGCGAAGACGGATCAATACGCCTCCTTCCTCACCACCAACAACGAGGCCGGCGGCAAGGCCGCGGCCGAGGCGATGGCGGCCTGCGTCAAGGAACGGACCGGGAAGGCGGCGGGCAAGGTCGGCTATCTGACCGCCATGGCCGGCCATGAATCGCTCGACTCGCGGGACCGGGGCTTCGTCGAAGGCCTGAAGGCCTATCCCGACATCACCCTGGTCGGCAACCGGGTCGGCAACAATGAGGAGGCGGAGGGCATGACCCTGACCGCCGACATGCTGACCAAGGATCCGGACCTCGTCGGCCTGTTCGCCGACAATGCGCAGATGGGGACCGGCGCGGGCGCTTCGGTCGCCGAGCAGAAGCTGGGCGCGAAATTCTGCCTGGTCGCCTTCGACTCCGATGCCGGGGAGCTGGAGCATCTGAAGGACGGCTCGATCTACGCCCTGATCGTCCAGGACCCCTACATGATGGGCTTCGCCGGGGTCTGGTACGGCTATGCCGCTGCCCATGGCGTGCGCCTGCCGAAGGCTGTGGACACCGGGGTCGGCACGGTGACCAAGGCGACGATGAACGATCCGGCGCTGGCCGGCCTGCTCGACGTGTCGAAGCGCAAGCTCGGCCCGTTCCTGGCCAACTGATCCGCCGCAGGCGGGGGTTGCCACGGCAGCCCCCGCCCGCCTTCATCACGGAGGTCCGATGACGGATCAGCCCATGCCGCATATCCGCCCTGGACCGCGCCTTCGCAGCGCTGCGCCGGGCAAGTCCCTTCAGGCTCTGCTCCGGCGCCTGCCGATCGAGACCTATGTCATCGCCTTCACGGTTGCGCTCTGGGTCGCGCTGGCGCTGACCACGCCCAATTTCCTGACCGAAGGCAACATCAGCAACCTGATGCGGCAGACCCCGGTCGCGGCCATCGTGGCGATCGGCGTCATGTGCACGATCGTCATCGGCGGCATCGACCTGTCGGTGGGATCGGTGGTCGCGTTCTGCGGCGTCGCCTTCGCCCAGATGTGCGGGCATGGCCTCGGCCTCGCACCCGCCGCCCTGCTGACCCTGGCCGCAGGGGCGGGGGTCGGGCTGGTCAACGCCGCCGCGGTCGCCCGCCTGGGCATTCCGCCCTTCATCGTGACGCTGGCGGGCCTGCAGGTCTATCGCGGCCTGGCATTGCTGCTGTCGGGCGGCATGACCATCGGCGGCCTGCCGGCCGAGGTGAAGGAATTCGCCCGCGGCACCACCGGCCTGCCCAACCTGTTCTGGGCGATGGTGACGGTCGGGGTCGCGGTCCACTACCTGCTGCGCTTCACCCGGACCGGGCGCTACATGTACGCGATGGGCTCGAATGCCGAGGCCGCGCGCCGGCAGGGCATCAACACGCCCCGCATCACTCTGGTCGCCTATGTGCTGAGCTCGGGCCTTGCCGCCCTGGCCGGCATCCTCCTGGTCTCGCGCCTCAGCATCGCGTCGCCGTCCATGGCCAATGCCTATGAGCTGCAGGCGATCGCGGCGGCGGTGGTCGGCGGCGCCAGCCTGTTCGGCGGCAGGGGCACCGTGCTCGGCACGGTGGTCGGCGCCGTCCTCTTCACCACGATGAGCAACGCGGCGGTCCTGCTCGGCATCGACCCGTTCTGGGAGATGGTGCTGGAAGGCCTGCTGATCGCGCTCGTGGTCTATCTCGACAACCTGCAGAAGCGACGGCAGGCCGGTTCCTGACAGGAATCCGGCGCGATGTCGGAGCGCGCAATCGGAGAACGGACGAGCCATGCGGGCAGTGGTGTGCCGGGCCCCCGGGGAGCTGGTGCTCGAAGACCGGCCGGAGCCCGAGCGGGGCGACGGCGAGGTGCTGGTCCGGGTCCGCCGCATGGGCATCTGCGGCACGGATTTCCACATCTACGAGGGCAGCCACCCGTATCTGCAATACCCCCGGATCATGGGACACGAGCTGTCCGGCGAGGTGCTGGAGGCGCCGGAGGGCAGTCCGCTGAAACCGGGCGACACGGTGATCGTCAATCCGTATGTCTCCTGCGGCGCCTGCATCGCCTGCCGCGGCGGCAAGCCCAATTGCTGCGTCCGGATTGCCGTGCTGGGCGTGCATCGCGACGGCGGCATGTGCGAGCGGATCGCGGTGCCGGAGCGCAATCTCTATCCGGCGGGCAGCCTCACGCTCGACCAGGCGGCCAGCATCGAGTTCCTGGCCATCGGCGCCCATGCGGTGGCCCGGTCCGGCCTCGCGCCGGGCGCCCGGACCCTGGTGATCGGCGCGGGGCCGATCGGGCTCGGTGTGGCGGTCTTCGCCGGCCTGGCCGGGGGCGACGTGTCGATCATGGACCGCGAAGCCGACCGTCTCGCCTTCGCGCTGGACAGCGGCATCGCGGCCCGAAGCATCGGTGCCGGCAGCGGTGCGGCGGAGGCGATCCGCCAAGCGACCGACGGCGACGGCTTCGACGTGGTCTTCGATGCGACCGGAAGCCGGGCCTCGATGGAAAGCGCCTTCGGCCATGTCGCCCATGGCGGCACGCTCGCGCTCGTCAGCGTGGTGACCGAGACCATCACCTTCTCCGATCCTGAATTCCACAAGCGGGAGATGACCGTCCTCGGCAGCCGCAATGCCCTGCGGGCGGATTTCGAGCGGGTCGTCGCCGCGATCGAGGACGGCCGCGTCCCGCTGCGGCATCTTCTCACCCACCGCACCAGCCTCGAAGGCGCGGTCGCCGACCTGCCGCACTGGGCGACCCGGAAGAGCGGGCTGGTCAAGGCGCTGGTGGAGATCGGCTGACGCGGCGCCGCCCGCTCACAGACCTCTGGTTTGACGGCGCTGGAGCGGGGCAGGCGAGCGATGGGCAGCTTGCAATCCCTCTTCAGAATCTCACCTGCTTGAAGGCGCGGGTCTGGGCGGTGAGGGCCTGTTCGGTCGGCAGCCGCTCCATCGAGCTGGCGCCGTAGAAGCCGTGGCAGTGGCGGCAGCGCTGCAGGACGTAGGCGGCGTCCTCCGGCATCGCGATCGGGCCGCCATGGCACAGCACGATGATGTCCGGCCGCACCGCCAGCGCCGCCGCGGCCCAGTCGTCGACCAGGGCGACGCAGTCGTCGAGAGTCTTCGCCGTCTCGGCGCCGATCGCGCCGCCGGTGGTCAGGCCCATATGGGGAACGATGATGTCGGCCCCGGCCTCGGCCATCGCCACCGCCTCCGCGGCCGAGAACACATAGGGCGTGGTCAAGAGATCGAGGGCATGGGCGCGGGCGATCATCTCGACCTCCAGCCCGTAGCCCATGCCGGTCTCCTCCAGGTTCTGGCGGAAGGTGCCGTCGATCAGGCCGACGGTGGGGAAGTTCTGCACCCCGGCGAAGCCCATGGCCTTGAGCTCGGCCAGGAAATGGTCGGTGAGCATGAAGGGATCGGTGCCGTTGACCCCGGCGATGACCGGAGTGTGTTTCACCACCGGCAGCACCTCGCGCGCCATCTCGACCACGATCTCATTGGCGTTGCCATAGGCCAGCAGCCCGGCGAGCGAACCGCGGCCGGCCATGCGGTAGCGGCCGGAGTTGTAGATCACGATCAGGTCGATGCCGCCGGCCTCCTCGCATTTGGCGGACAGGCCGGTGCCGGCGCCGCCGCCGACGATTGGCTCGCGGCGCTCGACCATGCCGCGGAACCTGGCCAGGAGGTCGGCGCGGGCGAAACGGGTCATTCCGGGATCCTCGGGGTCAATGATGGGCGATGGCGCGGAACTCGCGCACCAGGGCGGCGGCGAATTCCGGGTCGTTGATGGCGTGGGGCAGGCGGATCAGCCGGCGGTTCGGGGTCTGCCGCACCGTCGCCTCCAGCGCCTGGAACAGGGCCGCGTCCGCGGCGGGATCGTGGAAGGGCTGGCCCGGCGCGTCGATCAGCGACACGCCGCCCTCCGGGATCAGGAGACGGACCGGCCCGTCCATCCGGTTCAGCTTGGCGCCGATCCAGCGGCCCATCTCGACGTTCTCCTCCACCGTCGTCCGCATCAGCGTCACCTGCGGGTTGTGGACGTAGAGGTTCCGCTTCAGATAGCGCTCCGGCACCGTCTCCATCGCCCCGAAATTGACCATGTCGAGCGCGCCGCAGGATGTGACGTAGGGCACACGGGTGCGGATGATGCTGTCGAACCGGTCCTCGCCGCACGGGAACACGCCGCCGAACAGCAGGTCGCAGACCTCGGTGGTGGTGATGTCGATGACGCCGCCGATCAGGCCGGACTCGACCAGCTTCTCCATCGATTTGCCGCCGGTGCCGGTGGCGTGGAAGACCAGGCAGTCATACTCGCCCTCCAGTGCCCGGCTGACCTGCTCGACGCAGGGGGTGGTGACGCCGAACATGGTCAGGCCCAGCGCCGGCTTGTCGGCGTCGCTCTTCGGCACGGGATTCGCGACCATCCCGGCCAGGGCATGGGCGGCGTTGCCCAGCACGGCGCGGGAGATGCGGTTGATCCCGGACACGTCGGTGACCGAATACAGCATCATGATGTCGGCCGGCCCGACATAGGGCGCGACATTGCCCGAGGCGACGGTCGAGACCATCAGCTTCGGCACCCCGACTGGCAGGTCGCGCAGCGCCGGGGTGACCAGCGCCGTGCCGCCGGACCCGCCCAGGCCGATGACGCCGGCGACATCCGTCCGGCTGCCCAGGAAGCCGCGCAGCGCTTCGGCCATCGCCGCGACCGCGTGGCCGCGATCGTCGCTGAACACGGCGTCGATGCCGCCGGGATGGTGCAGGGCCACCTCGCGGGCCGTGACGTCGACGATCGCCGTATCGCCGGATCCTCTTCGGCCGGTGCCGACATCGACCAGCACCGCCGGGACGCCGCGCGCCTCGATCAGCCCCTTCACATAGGCCAGCTCGCGGCCCTTGGTGTCGCAGGTCCCGATGACATAGGCCTTCATGGCGCATCCTTCCCTGATGGTCGCCGGCGTCGTCGCGCCGGTTCTTGCTTCGGTTGTCGCGCCGCTGCGGTGTCGGCGCAAGGGGCGCGGGAACAAGGTTCCGGCTTCTTTTGTCCGACAACCCGGGTCTATGCTGCGGCAACGACCCAGCCGGGAGAATGCCCATGACCAGCCTGACGCGCCTGGACCACGTCAACATCTGGACCGCCGACCTGAAGCGGCTGATCCGTTTCTACCGCGACGCGCTGGGGCTGGAGGCGGGGCCACGGCCGGATTTCCCCTTCCCCGGCGCCTGGCTCTATCTCGGCGACCAGGCGGTGGTGCATCTCGTCGGGGTGAAGGAGCAGCCACACCCGGACCAGGTGCAGCTGTCGCATTTCGCCTTCCAGAGCAGCGGCAAGCTGGACGATTTCCTGGCCCATCTGAAGGGCCTCGGCGTCGAGACGGAGCTCGGCCGGCCGCCGCGCAGCGGGCTGGTCCAGGTCAACTTCCACGACCCGGACGGCAACCACGTCCATGTCGACTTCAAGGACGGGACCACGCCCGACCTGGTGCCGTACCGGGAGTAGGCCGGGGGGCACAGCCCGCCGCGTCGCCGGTTTGACAGCACGCCTTCTCTGCCATAACTTAACTGAAAAGTTAAATATGGGATCCGCCGGACCAAGCCAACAATCGGGCCGGCGGGGCGAGGGAGAGACAGCATGGCACAACGGATCCTGGTCCTGGTCGGGACCAAGAAGGGCGCGTTCATCGCCGAGAGCGACCCTGCGCGCCGAACCTGGCAGCTGCGCGGTCCGTTCTGCGAAACCTGGCCGATCAACCATGTCGTCGCCGACCCGGCGTCGGGCACGATCTACGGCGCCGGCGGCAATGAATGGTTCGGCCCGGCAGTCTGGAAATCGACCGATCTCGGCGAGAGCTGGACCCATTCCAGCGACGGGCTGGCCTATGCCGAGGGTCAGGAGCCGATCAAGGCGGTCTGGAGCCTGGGCGTGCGTGACGGCCGGGTCTATGCCGGCGTGCAGCCGGCCGGGTTGTTCCACAGCGATGACCAGGGCCAGTCCTGGAGCCATGTCGAGGGGCTGCAGCGCCACCCGACGCGGCCGGAATGGAGCCCCGGCGGCGCCGGGCTGATCCTGCATTCGCTGGTGCTGCACCCGGAGGACCCGGGCAAGATCTGGATCGGCATCTCCGCCGCCGGGGTGTTCCACACCGCCGATGGCGGCGAGACCTGGCAGACGCGCAACCGCGGCACCCGCGCCGACTTCATGCCCGAGGATCAGCGCTATCCGGAGTTCGGGCAATGCGTGCACTGCCTGGTGATGGCGCCGGGCAAGGCGGAGCGGCTGTATCAGCAGAACCATTGCGGCATGTATCGCAGCGACAATGGCGGCCGGCGCTGGGACAGCATCGAGGCCGGGCTGCCCTCCAGCTTTGGCTTCCCGGCCGCGGCCCATCCGCGCGACGCCGACACGCTGTTCCTGCTGCCGCTGAACGGCGACATCAAGGGCCGCTTCGTGCCGGACGCCAAGGCCGCGGTCTGGCGCACCCGCGACGGCGGCGCCAGCTGGCAGGATCTGCGCCGCGGCCTGCCGCAGGAGAATGCCTATTTCGGCGTGCTGCGCCAGGCCATGGCAACCGACCGGCTGGACCCCGCCGGGGTCTATTTCGGCACCTCGGGCGGCGCCCTGTTCGCCAGCGCCGATGAGGGCGACAGCTGGGACTGCATCGCCCAGCATCTGCCCTCGATCCTGTCGGTCGAGACCCTGGTGGTCGACCGCTGAGCCATGGCCGGGCTGGGGACACAGGAGATGCCGGCCGTGCTGGTGCGGCTGCCGACGGTGCTGACCATCCTCTTCCCCGGCGCGCCGCCGCGGGTGGAACTGCAGGCCGGCACGGTGGCCGAGGCGATCGACGGGCTGAACGCGCGCTGGCCGGGGATGGGCGACCGCATCCGCGACTCCAGCCCGGCGATCCGGCGCCACATCAACATCTTCGTCGACGGAAAGCGGGCCAAGCTGGAGACGAAACTGGAGCCGGGGGCGGAGATGTTCGTCCTTACGGCCATCAGCGGCGGATAGCAAAACCCTCTCCCTTGTCATTGCCGGGCTTGACCCGGCAATCCAGGGGCCACCGAGAACTGCTCTTGAAAGCCCCTGGATCCTCGGGTCAAGCCCGAGGATGACAGCTTTGGGGACGATCAGCGGCGGCTGACCGCGGCTATGCCGGCGTGGCCGCGCTGCGCCAAGGCGAGCAGCAGCAGGCACAACGCCGAGGCGACGAGGCCGGCGCCGGCCGCGGCCGGCCAGCCGAGATGGCTCGCCGCGGCGGCCAGCAGCGGCGGCCCCAGCAGCGACCCGGAGGCGCCGCCCTGGGCCAGCAGGCCGTTCGCGGTGGCCATGTCGCCGCCGGGCCCGACCGCATCCGGCAGGCGGGCGAAGACCACGGCCGGCACGGCGCCGGAGATGGCGTTCAGCACCGTCGCGACCGCGGCCGGCCACAGCCAGGGGCCTTCGGACGGAGTGAACACGGCGAACAGCAGCAGCGCCGGCACGGCGACGCCGAAAGCGGTGAAGCCGCCGAGCGGCCGGTCGCGCCGCATCCACCAGGCGGCGGCCAGGCCGCCCAGCACCGAGGCGAAGGCGGCCACGCCGGTGATCAGCCCGGCGGTCGAGGCCGAGACGCCGCGCTGGCCGGTGAAATAGGCCGGCATCACCGCCAGCAGGCCGACCTCGAAGGTGGTGTAGCAGGCGAAGCCCACCGCCATCAGCCAGGCACCGAGCGGCGCCCGGGTGGGGCGCGCGCCGCCGGCGCGGCGCGGCGCGGCCTCCGGCGATGTCGGCAAGCGCCAGGACGGCAGCAGCAGCAGGGCGGTCAGGGCAGCGCTGCCCAGCAGCACCCAGCGCCACGGCGCGACCTCGACCCCCAGCCCGGCCAGGATGCTGCCGGTGGCGAAGCCGACCGGGAAGAATGTGCTCCACAGCGCCAGCGCAGTCGACCGCTGTGCCGGGGAGGCCGTGGCGATGGTCAGGGTCGGGGCGGCGACCGCCACGGCCAGATAGGCCACGGCCTCGACGATCCGCCACAGGAACATCCCGGCGACGGCCGAGGTTGCGGCCATGCCGGCGGCGGCGATCGCCAGCAGCAGCAGGCCGGCCAGCAGGGCGCGGCGGGCGCCGACGCGGCTGATCACCACCCCGGCGAACAGCCCCAGCGTGGCGCCGCCGATCTCCAGCAGCGACACCAGCAGCGCCGCGACGGTGAGGTCGAGGCCGAGATCGTGCTGCATCGGCGGCAGCAGCGCCGACAGCTTGCCGAGCTGCGCCGCCGCGGCGACGCCGGCAGCGTAGATCACCAGGATCGCGACCCAGGATCCGCGGGACGACATGATCACTCCGTGTTCAGGACGGCGTGATCCTAGCGAAGGGGCGGGGAGGGGCGGCTGAATAAGATATTCAGGCGGGTCGGAGGCTCAGGCGCCAAAAAAATCAGGCGATGGTCTCGGCCAGGCGCACGAAGGCGCCGTCGGACAGCTGCAGCCGGGTCCAGCGCATGCGGCCCTGGCGGATCGGCACGAGCGGCGATCCGTTGGCGCCGGTGTCCAGCTCGATGGCCGGCGGCTCGGGCTCGAACCAGCCGTCGTCGGTCAGGGTCGCCTCGGCGGCCTGGATCTCCGGCGTGGCGAAGCGCCAGAGCGACACGCCCAGCAGCTCCGGCGTGCGGAAGCTCCAGTCCTGGTCACGCCCGCGCGATGCGGCCAGCAGCCGGTGCGTCAGGTCGCAGACCAGATGGGCGCTGGCGGAGGAATTGGTGACCAGCCGGGCCAGGGCGTGGTCGCCGGCGCTGTCCAGCCGGGCGCGCATCAGCTCGCGCAGGCGGGCCTGCTCCTCGGCATCGGGGACCAGCGTGCCGGCTTCCCAGCGCGACACCATCGCCTGCGACACGCGCAGCAACTCGGCGGCATGGGCCTGCTTGACCCGCCGCAGCGCGCGCCACAGCCGCAACGACCGGCCGAGGCCGTCGGCGGCGCAGATGCTGTATCCCCGGACGGTCATGATGGTCTGAAGATGGCCCGTCCGGGCGCGAGTGTCCAGGGCAAGGTACGGGCCGTTCAGCCACACGCATTGCCTCTCCCGCCTGGCGGGTGAGGGGCTGGCTCAGGCCTCGACAAAGAGCCCTCACCCGGAGCCGCTTCGCGTCTCCGACCTCTCCCGCAAGCGGGAGAGGTAAAATGAAGAGCCGAGCGGGTAAACCTCAGCTCTCCCAATCCGAGTTCAGGATCACGTCGGTGAAGTCGACGCGCTTATAGGTCAGGTCCATCCGGGCCAGCACGTCGGCCTTCACGTTGCCGAAGGTCGTGTCCGGCTTGCGGATGGTGCCGTGGGCGAAGGCCTCGATGATGCCGTGCTTGAAGTCGGGGCCGCGCGGATGGGCGTGCACCACCTGGCGCCGCTGCTCCTGGGTGAAGTCGTGGAAGGCGAGGCCGAGCACGTCCATCTCCACCCCAGCGGTCACCAGCGCCACCACCGGGTGCTTGTGCTCCGGGATGCCGGGCGTGGTGTGCAGGGCGATCGAATCCCACACCAGGTCGATATCGGAATCGGCGATGCCGTGCCGCTTCAGGAAGTCGCGCGCAGCGTTGGCGCC
>JAEKLZ010000165.1 GCA_019508225.1 Inquilinus limosus
CCTCGACCGCCGCCCGCTCACGCATCTCGCGGCCGAGACGCAGCGCCAGGTCGCGGCGGTCGTGCTCCGCCTCGATGGCGAAGCCGGCCTCTGCCAACAGCCGGCGATAGGTCTCCGGCGGCTCGACGAAGCTGGTGTCAGGCGTCGCCGCCCAGGGCATCGGATAGGGCAGCTCGCCCTCCGCCACCCGCATCACGTCGTAGACGCCGAAGCACGCGCCCGGCTTCAGCACCCGCCGCACTTCGGCGAACAGCGCCGCCTTGTCGGCGATGTTCATGCCGACATGAATCAGGGTTGCGGCATCGAACTCGGCATCCGGGAACGGCATGGCCAGGGCGCTGCCCTGGCGGAACGATGCACGGTCAGCCAAGCCGCAGCGGCGGGTCAGGGCCTCGGCGACCTCGACGAACTCCGCCGTCAGGTCGATGCCGGTGACCCGGCAGCCATGCGCCGCGGCGAAATGGCGGGCCGGCCCGCCGATGCCGCAGCCGACGTCCAGCACATGCAGGTCCGGACCGAGGCCCAGATCCCGCGCCAGCTCCGCCGTCGCGGCGTGCCAGCCGAGATGGAACTCGTCGGCGCCGGACAGGTCGCCGGGCGCGAGCCGGTCGACATCCTTCCCGCTCGCCCGCAGCGCCTCAATCACCGCCTGCTCGATGCCGCTGCGGCCGTAGTGCCGCGCGACCTGCTGCTCGGTCTCCATGCCGCCCTCCCCCGGATTGTCGTTACGGCCATTCTACCGCAAGCGGGAACGCCCGGCACCGCAACCATCCGGAGAAGCCGCCTCAGAAGTCCTTCGCCACCGCCTCCGCCCGGCGCTTCGCCTCGGCCCGGGCCTGGATGTCGACCTCCGGCCCGAACAGCGTCTTCTCGACCGTGATCGCGGTGATGTCGGTGATGCCGATGAAGCGCAGCCACATCTCCATATAGGGCCGCTGGAAGTCGAAGCCGGCGGCCGGGGTGAAGGCGGAGGGGCCGTAGTCGAGGCCGCGGGCGTAGATCACCGCCGCCTTGCGGCCCGGCAGCAGCCCGGAGAAGCCCTGCTCGGTGAAGGAGAACAGCACGTCCTTCTGCGAGATCACGTCGATCAGATGCTTCAGCTTGTACGGGATCCCGAAGTTCCACAGCGGCACGGCGAAGAGCAGCCGGTCGGCCGCGTGGAAAGGCTGCGCCAGCGCGCGGATCCGGCGCCAGGCCGTCTCCTGCGCCGCGGTCAGCGGCGTGCCGGTGAGGCCGGCGTATTTCGCCTCCATCGCCGCGCCGTCGAATTCCGGCAGGTCGATGGCCCAGAGATCGAGCGTCTCGATCTCGTCGGCGGGATGGACCGCGCGGTAGGCGGCCAGAAAGGCCTGCGCGACCTCGATCGAGGCCGAGCGCTGCTTGCGGGGCGACGCTTCGACATAGAGCAGCCGTGCCATGGAAGATCTCCTGTTGGAATTAGACTCAGGCTAGCGGCTCGCCGCTCAGAGGATAAACGAATAGATCCTCTATGATTGAGCGCGAACTGCGATATATTGGCGTCATGTTCGAGACCGAGCTGCTGCGCAGCTTCGTGGCGGTGGCGGAGCTGCAGGGCTTCACCCGCGCCGCGGAGCATCTCCACCTCACCCAGTCGACGGTCAGCGCCCAGATCCGCCGCCTGGAAGACCAGGCTGGGCGGTCGCTGCTGCGCCGCAGCACCCGGTCGGTGGCGCTGACCGAGGCCGGCGAGACGCTGCTGGGCTATGCCCGCAGCATCCTGCGGCTGAACCAGGACGCCCGGGCCAGCCTGTCGGCCTCGTCGCTGGCCGGCGGGATCCGGATCGGCGCGTCGGAGGATGTCGCCGGCTCCGGCCTGCCGGAGATCCTGCGGCGCTTCGGGGCGCAGCATCCGGCGGTGCGGATCGAGGTCGAGGTCGGCATCGCCACCACACTGTTCCAGGCGCTGGAAGACGGCCGGCTGGACCTGATCCTGTGCAGCCGCTGCCATGGTGACGGCCGCGGCTGGACACTATGGCGCGAGCCCCTGGCCTGGGCCGCCGCCGCGGATCTGGGTGCCCTGCCCGACCCGATCCCCCTCGCCTTCTTCCCCGAGCTGTGCCCGTACCGGGAGGCGGCGCTGGCGGGGCTGGCCGGGATCCGGCGGCCCTGGCGGATCGCCTATGTCAGCCCCAGCGTCGCCGGCGTCCGCGCCGCGGCCCTGGCCGGGCTGGCGGTGACGCCGCTGCCGCTGAGCGCGATCGGGCCCGGGCTGCGGGTGCTGGGGCCGGAGGACGGGCTGCCGCCGCTGCCGGAGATCGAGTTCGTGGTCTGCACCGCGGGCCCGTCCGAGCCGGCCCGGGCCTTGGCCGAGACGCTGCGGCAGTCGGTCAGTCAACTCGGACGTCCTTAGGCCGGCAGCAGCTTGAGCGCGACCACGCCGCCGAGGATGGCGAGGATGGCGGCGAGCCGGGCCGGGCCGAGCGCCTCGCCGAACAACAGCAGCCCGGCGGTGACCGACCCGACCGCGCCGATCCCGGTCCAGACCGCATACGCGGTGCCGAGCGGCAGCACCTTCAGCGCCTGGGTCAGGAGGCCGAGGAAGAGCACCAGGGCCACCACCGAGGCCGCGGTCCAGCCGAGCCGGCTGTAGCCGTCGGAGAATTTGGTGGTCACGGCCCAGACCACGTCGGCGATGCCGGACAGGACCAGCATCGCCCAGGCGAGGGAGTTCGACATCGCCCCCCCTCAGCCGAGCTTGATCACGGCGACGCCGGCCAGCAGCGCCGCCACCCCGGCCAGGCGCAGGGCCGAGACCGGGCGCTGCGGCAGGCGGAACCAGCCATGGCGGTCGACGAAGACCGAGGCGACCTGCTGGCCGGCGACGGTCAGCCCGACCGCGGCGGCGGCGCCGATCACCGGGATCGCGGTGAACATGGTGGTGACGTAGGTGGCGCCGGCGACGCCGCCGAGCCAGCCCCACCACGGCATCGCCCCGACACCCTCCAGGCGAGGCCGCGGCTGCCGCGGCAGGGCCAGCACCAGCAGCACCACCGCCGCCATCGCCACGGTCGCCACCAGGAAACTGACGGCGCCGACCGCGAAGGGCGCGCCGAGATCGCGGCGCAGGAGGGCATTGACCGCGCCCTGCACCGGCAGCACCGCGCCGGCGACCAGCGCCAGCAGGATCCAGCCGGCGCGGGACAGGGCCGGGACGGCGCCGCCGCCGGACTGGCCGAGCACGATCGCCGCCGCACCGATCAGCACCAGCGCCGTTCCCGCCAGGGCTGCGGGCGCGAAGCCCGCCGCCGGGACGCCGAGCAGGCTGAGGCCGTCGAGCGCCAGCGACGCCAGCATCTGGCCGGCGATGAACAGGCCGACGCTGACCACCGCGCCGAGCCGCGGGAACAAGAGGATGGTCGAGACCACATAGACGGCGCTGGCGACGCCGCCGACCGCATGCCACCAGATCACGCCCGGCAGGGCCGCAAGGGCCGAGACCGTGCCGGTCACCAGCGCCGCGGCCAGCAGGATGGCGGTGCCGACCGAGAGCTGCAGCGTGGTGGCGGCGAAGGGGCTGCCGGTGGCCTTGGCGAGCTGGGCGTTGGCGCCGGCCTGGACCGCGAGCAGCCCGCCGGCCAGCAGCGAGATCGGGACGAACAGGGTTTCCATGGCGAATTCTCCGACCGATCGTTCGGTCAATCCCGGCTGCCGAGAACGGGCACGCGCAGGCCGCGCTGGACGGCGGGCCGGGCGGCGACCGCCTCATACCAGCGGCGCAGGTTCGGGCTGGCGTCGAGGTCGAGGCCGATATGCACCAGCCCGGCATGGATCCAGGGCCAGCTCATGATGTCGGCGATGCCGTAAGCCTCGCCCGCCAGATGGCTGCGCCGGCCGAGCGTGCCGTCGAGCACCCGGAACACCCGCGCCGCCTCCGCTTCGAAGCGGCCGATGACGTACGGGATCTTCTCGGAGGCGAAGACCTTGTAGTTCCACAGCTGGCCCAGCGTCGGACCGAGATGCGCGGCCTGGAACAGGGTCCATTGCAGCGCCGTCAGCCGCTCCCCCGCATCGGCCGGCAGCAGCTTGCCAGAGCGCTCGGCGAGATAGGTCAGGATGGCGCCGCTCTCGAACACGGTGCGGCCGCGGTCCGGGTCGGTGATCACCGGGATCTTGTTGTTCGGGTTCAGCGCCAGGAAGGCCGGCTCGCGCTGCTCGCCCTTTTCGATGTCGACGAGGTGGACCTCATAGGGCAGGCCGGTCTCCTCGAGCATGATCGAGGCCTTGTGCCCGTTCGGCGTCTGCCAAGTGTAGAGCTGGATCGGGGTCATCGCTGTGTCTCCGGAAGGCGGGCCAGCCCCGCCGCTGGAGAGAAGATGATCCGTGCATCACCGCAGCGCGATCTGTGATATTGCAGCAATTATCTGCATCCACGCACAGGCCGACGTATGGACAGCCGACTTGATTGGGAGGACCTGCACACCGTGCTGGCGGTGGCTGATTGCGGCTCGCTGGCGGGCGCCGCCCGGCGGCTCGGCGTCAACCACACCACAGTGCTGCGGCGGATCGGCGGCTTCGAGCAGCGGCTGGGCCTGCGGCTGTTCGACCGGCTGCCGGGCGGCTACGCCCTGACCGCGGGCGGCGAGGAGCTGGCGGCCGCGGCCCGCGGCATGGCGGCGACGGTCGAGGCGCTGGAGCGCCGCCTGGCCGGCCAGGACCTTCGCCTCGAAGGCACGTTGCGGGTAGCGACCGCCGACACGCTGACGGCGTCGCTGCTGCCGCCTCTCCTGGCCCAGTTCCGCGAGCTGCATCCCGGCATCGTGCTGGAGGTCACCACCGCCAACCTGATGGCGAACCTGACCCGGCGCGACGCCGACATCGCCATCCGGCCGGTGCTGGACCCGCCGGAGACTTTGGTCGGCCGCCGCGTCGCCGGCATCGCCTTCGCCGCCTATGCCGCGGCCAGCCATCCGGCGGCGCGGTCCGGCACGGTCGATCTCGCAACCCATCCCTGGGTGGCGCCGGACGACAGCCTGGCCGGCACCTCGGTCGCCCGCTGGATGCGCCGCGCCCTGCCGGAGGCCGTGATCGCGCTGCGGGCGGATTCGCTGGTCGAGGTCTCCCGTGCCGCCCAAGCCGGGATCGGCCTGGCCGCCCTGCCCTGCTATCTCGGCGACGCCGCCGAGGGGCTGGTGCGGATCGCCACCCCAACGGTGCCCGAGGAGGCGGCGCTGTGGGTGCTGACACATGAGGATCTGCGCCGCACCGCCCGGATCAGCGCCTTCACCGAATTCATGGCCGCCGCCCTCGCCCGCCAGCGCGACCTGCTGGAAGGCCGCCGGCCGGCCGTGTCAGTCTAGCCCCGGTGCCAAGACCATCGGAGGACCCCATGGCCGTGAAGCGGATCGTCACCAACATCGCCGCCGGCGACGTCGCCCGGGCGCAGGCCTTCTATGGCGATTTCCTTGGCTTGGAACTGGCCATGGATATGGGCTGGATCCTGACCTTTACCGCCGGCACGACGATGGCGCCGCAGCTCAGCGTCATGACCGAGGGCGGCTCCGGCACGCCGGTGCCGGATATCTCGATCGAGGTCGACGATGTCGACGAGATGCACCGCAAGGCCGTGGCGATGGGCTTCGTCATCGAATACGGCCCGGCCGATGAGCCCTGGGGCGTGCGCCGCTTCTACCTCCGCGACCCGTTCGGCCGGCTGGTCAACATCCTGGAGCACTGACCCCGGTCAGTTGATCCAGACCGCGAAGCTGAGGAACTCGCCCTCGAAGGCGCCGGTCGCCTGCTCCCAGAACGAGCGGTCGCTGACCGGGCCGTCCTCGAGGAAGGGCACGATGTCGGTGCCGGTCAGCAGCAGCACCAGGTCGAAGGGCTGCGGCGAGTCCAGCAGGCGGCGCAGGTTGAAACCCTGCTCGAAGCGCCAATGCGGCAGCAGCTTGTCCCCGTTCAGGACCGTCTCGGATTCCGTCATCAGCGCCAGCCAGGAGTCGATCCGCTCATCGGTGATGGCCATGCCCGGGATCAGGCTGGCCTGTTTCGCATTCGGCAGCCATTCGCGGTCGTCATCGGTCTCGGCCCGGATCGACGCCCACATCTCCTGGCTCAGCTTGGCCGCGGCCAGCAGGTGCTCGCGCGCCCGCGGCAGACGGTCGGGTTCCGCCACCGACCAGTTCAGCAGATGGATCCAGGCGATGCCGTCGGCGATCCGCCCGTCCTCCGCCCCCGTGAACATGCCCTGGGTCGGCAGGGTCAGCGCCGCGGCCAGTGGCGAATCCGGCCGCGGGAACAGCAGGTGCGCGGCGGCGTCGAAGCTGCGGTGCCAGTCGCGCGCCAGCAGGAACTCGGCGCCCGCGCGCAGCACATGGGTGTAGGCGCGCAGCCACAGCACGTCGCCGGTGTCGAAGGCGATCACCAGCTTGCCGGCATTGGCCGGATTGCCCTGCCCCTCCAGCAGCACGGCGTTGTAGACGTCGTAGAGCGTGGCCGCGCCCCGGCCATTGCCGGCGAGGTCCAGCTTCACCCGGCCCATGGCGATCGGCAGCTTCACCGGCCGGTCGCCCAGCGGCTGCAGCGTGCGGTCGACCGCGTCGAGATCGTCCACCAGCGCCTGCAGGATGGCGCGGGCGTCCTGGTAGCGGATCACCTCCGGGTTCGGATTCCGCGGCACCGGCATGGTCAGCAGCGGCACCGAGATCATCGGGTCGTGCGGCGGCTCGAAGCCGTAGCGGTACAGGGCCTGGCTGAAATGCTCCGTCGCCTTGGCCAGGCGGATCAGGCTGAGCCCGGCGATCGCCTCGGCATCGTCCGGCTTCTTCGCCAGGATCGCGGCCAGGGCCTTCTCGCCCTCGGCGATGGTGCCGGCGGTGAGGTGCTTCTGCGTCAGCTCGACCGGCGTCGCGGCCATAGCCGGCGCGACCGTGAGATGCAGGACCAGGGCGACGGCGGCCGTCCAGACCAGCCCCTTTGGTCGAATTGAGACAGTCGTCCTGATGAAAAGTGAATCGGATTCACTACGACGGAGGGAAATCAAACCAGTCGCCTTTCAATATTCAGAACAACTGGACCCGACGATCTCCCAACTTCATGTCACAATTCAGGCAGAACCATTGGCGCAGCGCGCAACATCAGGTTCCCGACGGCGCCCCGGGCTCCGGCGCCACCAGCGCGGCGCTGTCGTAGCCGAGGTCGCGGAGCTGGCGCGGGATGCCGTCGCGGACATGGCCGCTGCCGGCCAGCACCACGACCAGCGGCACTCCGGCGGCCCGCGCCTCGGCGATGCGCGCGGCCATCGCCCGGTCCCACAGCAGCTGGACATCGACGAAGCGGCGGAAGCCGCGGTTCAGGGCATCGCCCTCCGCACCGCGCCCATGGCCGGCAAAGGCGGCCGCGAGGTACCGGTTGTAGTCCGATGACGGCGGCACCGGCCGGCCGAGATCGAGATCCGGCCGGGCCTGCAGCGCCGCCCAGCCCTCCTTCCCAACCGCACGCACCAGGTCGCGGTCGACATTCAGCGCGATCAGCGGAATCCGGTGCATCCGGGCATAGGCGAAGATCGGCCGGTACAGGCCGAAATCGAAGCCCCAGGACTGCTCCCAATCGACCGCGCGCAGGAAGGCGGCCTCGTCGAGCCGGCCTGCGGTCCAGTCGTCGAGCGCGGCCTGGCGGCTGCGCGGCACCATCTCCAGCCCGATGGCGAGGCGCGGTTCCTGCTCGCGCAGCGCGGCGATCCGCTGCAGCTGCCAGTGATGGTCGGTGACGCGGTCATGGGTCTCGCCCAGCAGGACGATGCCGCCATCGGGTCGGGCCGGCGCAGGCGTGGCGCAGCCAGCCACGGACCAGCCGAGCAGGCCCGTCACCGCCAGGGTCAGGATCCTCCCCATCATCGCCATTTCTTCCGCTCCATCCGACGCCAGTCTCATGTGGCAGTCTTCGCCGCCGACGGCAACCGCTTCGCCGCGCCGACCGCCGGGGTTGCGCCAAGCCGTGGAAACCACGAGCTATGTCACCGGTTCGAAGCGCGGAGTCGGAATGACGAGGGGAACGGCAGCGGCATGACCGACATCGCGCAGGCGGTCATCGAGTTCATCGGCCAGCACCCGCATTGGGCCGGCATCCTGATCTTCCTGATCGCCCTGACCGAATCGGTGGCGGTGATCGGGCTGTTCATCCCCGGCTCGCCGATCCTGATCGGCGTCGGCGCGGTGGTCGGCCTCGGCCACCTGCCGCTGTGGCCGATGCTGGTCTGGGCCACCGCTGGGGCGATCCTCGGCGACGGCGCGTCCTACGAGCTGGGACGGCGCTATCGCGACACCATCCTCGGCGCCTGGCCGATGAGCCGCTATCCGGGGCTGGTCGCCCGCGGCGAGACGTTCTTCCGGCGGCATGGCGGCAAGAGCATCGCGCTGGGCCGTTTCCTGCCGATGCTGCGGCCGATGATCCCGATGGTGGCCGGCGCGCTGGGCCTGCGGCCGGGTCTTTTCTACGCCGTCAACATCGCCTCGGCGATCGTCTGGGCGCCGGCGCATATCCTGGGCGGCGCGGTGCTGGGCGCCTCGCTGGGCGCGCTCGGCGCGGTCAGCGGCCGTCTGGTGGCGATGCTGGCGGTGCTGGCGGTGACGCTGTGGCTGCTGGTCGTCGTCACCCGCTGGGTGTGGCGCCGACTGCTGCCGCTGCTGGGCTGGGCGCAGCATGCGGTCCACCGCTGGGCCGTGGCCCGCGGCAGCCGCCCCGCCCGCCTGCTGGCCCGGCTGGCCGACCCGGAGGAGCCGGACCTGCGCGTCATGGCGGCGCTGGGCATCGTGGTGCTGGTGCTGGTGGCCGGCTTCGTCAACCTGCTGCGCCTGGTCGCCGCCCATGGCGGGCTGGCCCGGGCCGACGGGGCGATCAGCGCCTTCGTCCAGGGGCTGCGCACGCCCTGGGGCGACGCCGCCCTGACCATCGTCACCATGCTGGGCGACGGCTTCACCATCACCGTGATGGTGGTCGCGGCCATCGCCTGGCTGCTGCTGCACCGGGCCTGGCACCGGGCCGGCGGCGTGGCCATCGCCATCGCCGTCACCGCTGCCTTCGTGCCGCTGGTCAAGGGCCGGCTGCAGATCGCCCGGCCGACCGACCTGTACAGCGGCGCCGACGCCTTCAGCTTCCCCAGCGGCCATGCCGCCTTCTCCGCCGTGCTGTACGGCATCCTGGGCTGGCTGGTGGCGCGCGGCCTGCCCGGGCGCTGGCAGCTGGTGCCGCTGAGCGTCGCCGCGGCGCTGATCGGGCTGGTCTGCGCCTCGCGCGTCTACCTGGCGGCGCATTGGCCGTCCGACGTCGCCGCCGGGCTGATCTTCGGCCTGGGCATGACCGTCGCCTTCGCCATGGCCTTTCGCCGGGCGGATCCGGCGCGGATCCGGTCCGGCCGCTTCGCCGCGGCGCTGCTGCTGGTCCTGGCCATCGCGGGCGGCGCCCATGTCGTGACCGGCTATCAGGGCGCCGCGGCGATGTATGCGGTCCGCGACGCCACCGTGACGATCGCGGCGGCGGACTGGCGGGCAGAGGGCTGGCGCCGCCTGCCGCAGCGCCGGGTCGATCTCGAGGGCGATGCCGAGCAGCCTTTCCGCCTGCAGTGGGCCGGGCCGCCGGAGGTGCTGGCGGCCGCCCTCGCCCCGTCCGGCTGGATCGCCCCACCGGGCTGGAGCATCGCCACCGCCGCCCGCTTTCTCGACGACGCCGATGCCGGCACCCTGCCGGTGCCGCCGGTGCTACAGGACGGGCGGATGCCGGTGCTGACCCTGATCCGGCCGCAGGCGGACGGCGCCGGCCGCCAGGTGTTGCGCCTGTGGCGCTCGGGTTTCGCGCTGGAGGGCGGCGGCCCGGTCCTGCTCGGCGCGCCCGGGATCGAGGCGATCCACCATCCGCTCGGCCTGGTCAGCGCCATCGACGCCGAGGATGACGGGCCGCTGCCGGAGCTGCCCGAGCTGGCGCGCCTGCCGAATGCACAGGAGCCTGTGCGGGGCCTGGTTCTGGCCCAACCCTAGGAACCCGCTGCGGCATGGGGTAGCGGCTGACGCACCCTCCCGCCCCTGGACGGATGCGGCGCCGCGCCGCATGATTGCGATCGCGATCCGTTCTCAGGATCGATTCCTTCATCCCGGGTACAGTCATGTCCAACACGGCCCCCATGGAAGAGCCGAAGACCCTGATCCTGACCGGTGCCAGCCGCGGCATCGGCCACGCCACGGTGAAGCGCTTCAGCGCCGCCGGCTGGCGGGTGATCACCGTGTCTCGCCAGGCCTTCTCCAAGGACTGCCCGTGGCATGCAGGCGAGGAGGACCACGTCCAGCTCGACCTGTCCGATGTCGGCGACCTGGAGCGCGGCATGGACGAGCTGCGGGCCCGGCTGCCGCTGGGCAAGCTGGACGCCCTGGTCAACAATGCCGGCATCTCGCCCAAGCTGGCGGGCGGCAAGCGCATGGGGGTGATGGCCACCGACTATGCGACCTGGCTGCACGTGTTCAACGTCAACCTGTTCGCCACCGCGCTGCTGGGCCGCGGCCTGTTCGAGCCGCTGAAGGCGGCGAAGGGGTCGATCATCAACGTCACCTCGATCGCCGGCGGCCGGGTGCATCCCTTCGCCGGGTCGGCCTATTCGACGTCCAAGGCGGCCTTGGCGGCGCTGACCCGCGAGATGGCGCATGAGTTCGGGCCGCATGGCGTGCGGGTGAACGCGATCGCGCCAGGCGAGATCGACACCTCGATCCTGTCGCCGGGCACCGAGGCGATGATCGACGGCGAGATCCCGATGAAGCGGCTGGGCAAGCCGGAGGAGGTCGCCGCGACGATCATGTTCCTCTGCACCGCCGGTTCATCCTACATTACCGGGGCCGAGGTTCACATCAACGGCGGCCAGCACGTCTGAGGGCTAAGCCGCCGCCTCGGCGGAACAAGAAAACAGGGAGTCTCCGTCATGATCCGTTTCACCCGCCTTCTGTCCGCGGCAGTGGTGCTTGCGGCCGGCCTTGCCGCGCCCGCCATGGCCCGCGACCTGACCGTCGTGTCCTGGGGCGGCGCCTATCAGGACGCGCAGCGCGCACTATATTTCGAGCCGTTCAAGGCCACCGGCACCCCGATGCATGACGAGAGCTGGGACGGCGGCATCGGCGTGCTGCGCGCCAAGGTCGAGGGCGGCGATTCGAGCTGGGACGTGGTCCAGGTCGAATCCGAGGAGCTGGCGCTGGGCTGCGAGGAAGGCCTGTTCCAGCCGCTGAACTGGGACGCGATCGGCGGCCGCGACGCCTATCTGCCGGCGGCGGTGAACGATTGCGGCGTCGGCGCCATCGTCTACAACTTCATCCTGGCTTATGACGGCGCCAAGTTCCCGAATGGCGGGCCGCAGAGCTGGGCCGATTTCTGGGACGTGAAGAAGTTCCCCGGCAAGCGGGCGCTGCGCCAGGGGCCGAAGACCAATCTCGAGATCGCGTTGATGGCCGACGGCGTGACCCCGGCCGATGTCTACAAGGTGCTGGCGACGCCCGAAGGCGTGGACCGCGCCTTCCGCAAGCTGGACGAGCTGAAGCCAAACCTGATCTGGTGGACCGCCGGCGCCCAGCCGCCGCAGATGCTGGCGGCCGGCGAGGCGGCGATGACCACCGCCTATAACGGCCGCATCGCCGCCGCCAACACCGCCGACAAGAAGGACTTCAAGATCGTCTGGAACGGCAGCCTGTTCACCATCGACAGCTGGGTGATCCTGAAGGGCTCGCCGAATGTCGACGCCGCCACGAAGTTCCTGGCCTATATGGGCAAGCCGGAGAACCAGGCCAAGCTGCCGACCAAGATCACCTATGGCGTGACCAACAAGGCGGCGACGCCGCTGATCCCGGCCCAGTACCTGCCCGGCCTGCCGACCAACCCGGCCAACATGTCCCAGGCGATCGAGCTGAACGCCGAGTTCTGGCTGGAGAACGTCGACAGCCTGACCGAGCGCTTCAACACCTGGGCGGCGAAGTAGGCGGCTGTTGCTGATGCCGGATAGTCCGGTGAAGAACGGGACCGCGGCGTTCGCGTTGCCTCTCCCGCTTGCGGGAGAGGTCGGAGACGCGAAGCGGCTCCGGGTGAGGGCTCTTTGTCGAGGCCCGGGCCAGCCCTCACCCGGTCTCGCTGACGCGAGCCCGACCTCTCCCGCCAGGCGGGAGAGGCAATACGTTCTGTCCTCAGCAAGGATGCTCGCATGACCGCCCTTGCCGAGGACGGCACCACCATCCGCCGGTCGCTGCGGCGGGCCGGGCGCAGGCGGCGGGTCGAGGCGTGGCTGCTGCTGGCGCCGCTGGTCGCCTTCCTGCTGCTGGTGTTCGTGGCGCCGATCGCCGGCATGCTGTGGCGCGCCGTCGACGACCGCGACATGGCCCCGGTGATGCCGCGCACCGTCGCCGCCCTGGCCGGCTGGCACGGCGACGCGCTGCCGGGCGAGGACGCCTTCGTCGCGCTGGCCGCCGACCTGGCGCAGGCCCGCGCCGACAAGACCCTGCCGGCCGCCGCCCGGCGCCTGAACTACGACCAGAACGGCTACCGCACGGTCATCACCAACACCGCGCGCAAGCTGCCCGACGCGCCGACCGGAACCTGGCAGGAGACGGTCACCGCCCTCGACCCCGCCTGGGGCAAGCCTGAGATCTGGGGCGCCATCGCCCGCGCCGCGGGGCCGACCACCGATTTCTACCTGCTGGCCGCGCTGGACCTGCGCCGCGACGCCGCCGGGGCGATCCTGCCCTCGCCGCCGGAGCAATCGATCTACCGCGAGGTGTTCCTGCGCACCTTCCTGGTGGCGCTGTCGGTCACCGCGCTGTGCCTGGTGATCGGCTTCCCGGTGGCCTATCTGCTGGCGACCCGGCCGCCACGCATCGCCAACATCCTGATGATCCTGGTGCTGCTGCCGTTCTGGACCTCGCTGCTGGTCCGAACCACCGCCTGGGTGGTGCTGCTGCAGAGCAACGGCGTGGTCAACGAGATCCTGACCGGGCTCGGCATCACGGACGGGCCGCTGCAGCTGGTCTACAACCGGGTCGGAGTGCTGGTGGCCATGACCCATGTGCTGCTGCCCTATATGATCCTGCCGCTATACAGCGTCATGCGCTCGATCCCGCCGGCGCATCTGCGCGCCGCCTATTCGCTGGGCGCCCGGCCGGTCGGCGCCTTCCTGCGGGTGTACCTGCCGCAGACCCTGCCGGGGATCGGCGCCGGCGCGCTGCTGGTCTTCATCCTGGCGCTCGGCTACTACATCACCCCGGCGCTGGTCGGCGGGCCGGCGGACCAGATGATCAGCTGGTTCATCGCCTTCTACACCACCAGCACGGTCAACTGGGGCATGGCCTCGGCGCTGGGCCTGCTGCTGCTGGTCGCCACCCTCGCCCTCTACGCGGTCTATGCCCGGCTGGTGGGCGCCGACCGCATGCGGCTGGGCTGACCGTCATGAGGATCTTCGAAAGCCTGCGCTTCTGGCGCGCCCTGCTGTGGCTGACCGGCGGCACGGCCCTGCTGTTCCTGATCGCGCCGATCCTGGCGATCATGCCGCTGTCCTTCAACGGCGGGTCGTTCCTGGTCTATCCGCTGGACGGCGTGTCGCTGCGCTGGTTCGCGGAGTTCTTCGAGTCCGAGCGCTGGATGGGGGCGCTGGCCAACAGCCTGATCGTCGGCGGCGCCACCACGGTGCTGGCGACGGTGCTGGGCATCCCGGCGGCGCTGGGGCTGAACCACGCGCCGCTGCGCTTCCGCGGCCTGCTGACCGGCCTGCTGCTGTCGCCGATGATCGTGCCGGTGGTGATCGTGGCGGTCGGGCTGTACTTCGCCTTCGCCGCGGTCGGGCTGACCAACAGCTATGCCGGGCTGGTCCTGGCGCACACCGCCCTGGCCGCGCCCTTTGTCGTCATCACCGTCGGCGCCACGCTGCAGGGGCTGGACCGCAGCCTGCCGCGCGCTGCCGCCAGCCTCGGCGCCCGGCCGACCACAGTGTTCTTCAAGGTGACACTGCCGCTGATCCTGCCCGGCGTCGTGTCGGGGGCGCTGTTCGCCTTCGTTACCTCCTTCGACGAGGTGGTGGTGGCGCTGCTGCTGGCCGGGCCGGGCCAGCGCACCCTGCCGCGCGAGATGTTCAACGGCATCCGCGAGAGCATCACCCCGACCATCACCGCCGCCGCCAGCGTGCTGATCGTGGTGTCGACCCTGATGCTGATCGCGATCGAGGCGCTGCGCCGCCGCGGCGAAAGGCTGCGGGCCCGACGCTGACCTTGCCGGTGCCGGCCGATCGGTCGTACTGAAGCACATGCTTCAGCATCCCCAGCCGCTCGACCTGATGTTCCAGGCCCTGGCCGACCCCAGCCGGCGGGTGATGATCGAGCGGCTGAGCCGCGGCCCGGCCTCGGTCAGCGAGTTGGCCCAGCCCTTGGCGATGTCGCTGTCGGCCGTGGTCCAGCACCTCGCGGTGCTGGAAGCCAGCGGCCTGGTGCGGTCGGAGAAGGTCGGCCGAGTGCGCACCTGCCGGATCGAGCCGGCGGCGCTGGAGACCGCCGAGCAGTGGCTCAACGAGCGGCGGCTGAGCTGGGACCGCAAGCTCGACCGCCTTGGCGACTACCTCGCCAAGGCGACGGACGAGCCCTCTTAGTTCACCGGGCCGGCGCGGCCGAGATCCTCCATCTCCGGATCCGCGGCCGATTGGCCGGTGGCGCGGTTGATCAGCACGGTCACGACCCAAAGCCCGACGCCGATCGCCAGCAGGACACCGGCGATGGCGTATTGCTCGGGGTTGCGCCCGGTCCAGGGCCCGGCGAGGAAGGCGCAGGTCACGGCGCCCACGACCGGCAGGACAGTCGGGGTGCGGAAATGGCTGTGCTCGACCGGGTCTCGGCGCAGCACCAGCACGGCGACATTGACCACGGTGAAGACGCAGAGCAGCAGCAGCGCCGTGGTGCCGCCCAGCGCCGGCACGCCGCCGACGAAGCCGATCAGGCCGAAGGCCAGGAGCGTGGTGAAGCCGATCGCGAGATAGGGCGTGCGTCGCCCGGCATGGACCTTGCCCAGGACGCCGGGCAGCACCCGCTCGCGGCTCATGCCGTAGACCAGCCGGCTGGCCATCAGCATGTTGATCAGGGCGCTGTTGGCGACCGCGAACATGGTGATGAAGCCGAAGATCTCCAGCGGGAAGCCGGGGGCACCGGCCTGCACCACCTTGAGCAGCGGCGTCTCGCCCTCGCCCAGCTGCTCCGGTGACACCAGGGTGATCGACGAGATCGAGACCAGCACGTAGATCGCGCCGGTGATGAACAACCCGGCCAGCAGCACCTTCGGGAAGATGCTGCTCGGCTCGCGGCACTCCTCGGCCATGTTGACCGAATCCTCGAAGCCGACCATGGCGAAGAAGGCCAGGGTGGTGGCCGCGATCACCGACCAGAACACGCCGCGGTCGGCGGTGCCGAACTGGACGACGCGCGAGACGTCGCCCTGGCCCATGCCGATCGCCCACAGCCCGATGCAGATGATGATCAGGAGGCCAGTCAGCTCGACCAGCGTCAGCACGACATTGGCCTTCACGCTTTCGCCGACGCCGCGGAAGTTGACGATCGCGACCACCGCCATGAAGCCGAGGGCGATCAGGGTGACGCCGCCGCCGCCCAGGCCGAGGTTGAAGGCGCTCGACAGGTTGGCGGCGAAGGCGCGCGAGGCGGTGGAGGCCGAGGTGATGCCCGAGCACATCACCGCGAAGGCGACGATGAAGGTGATGAAATGGATGCCGAAGGCCTTGTGCGTGTACAGCGCGGCGCCGGCGGCGCGCGGGTACTTGGTCACCAACTCGAGGTAGCTGAAGGCGGTGACCAGGGCGACGGCGAAGGCCACCAGGAAGGGCAGCCAGACCACGCCGCCGACCTGCTTCGCCACCTGCCCGGTCAGGGCGTAGATGCCGGTGCCGAGAATGTCGCCGACGATGAACAGCAACAGCAGCCAGGGCCCCATCACGCGATGCAGGCTCGGCTCCACGGCCGGCGTGCCGCCGGCTTCCTTGGCGATATCGACCATCAACTCCCCCTTCCGACGATCGTATGCGGATCTGCATGAAACAGCATTTCCCTGGGAATGTCGCCCCAACGCCTGCAGGCGTTCATCCACAGGGCGCGCGAGGAATGGCCGGCGGGATAGCGAGAGCAGATCCAAACCTGACTCAGCGCATTGAAACCTTTTATGAAGGTTTCGTTCGAACCGGATCGCGGACCTAAAATTCGGGACTCCGGACGGAATCTTCTGCAAAATCCTGCCTTCGGGATTTCGGCGGCAGCCGGCTCATCGCTCCCCGGTGCCGCCCTTCGGAAGGGAGGACCAATATGGCGATCATCAACGGCACGGACCTGGACGACGACCTGCCCGGCACCGGCACCGACGACGCGATCTACGGCTTCGGCGGCAACGACCGGATCACGGGCGGCGGCGGCGACGACATCGTCCTGGCCGGCAGCGGCGACGACACGGTGGCTGGCGGCACCGGCGACGATTCCCTGACCGGCGGCAGCGGCAACGACGTGCTGGAGGGTGGCGCGGATGCCGACACCCTCGAGGGCGGCACCGGCACCGACACCGCCTCCTATGCCGGATCGGCCGCCGCGGTGACCATCGACCTGGCGGCCGGGACCGTCGCGGGCGGCGATGCCGAAGGCGACACTCTGCGCGCGATCGAAGGGCTGATCGGCTCGGCCTTCAACGACGTGCTGTCCGGCGATGCCGGCGCCAACGCCCTGTCCGGCGGCGACGGCGACGACACGCTGCGCGGCGGCGGCGGCGCCGACCGGATCGAGGGCGGAGCCGGGATCGACACCCTGTCCTACGAACTGTCCAATGGCGGCGTGTCGGTCAGCCTGCTGCTGGGCACCGCGACGGGCGGCGATGCCGAGGGCGACAGCCTCAGCGGCATCGAGCAGCTGACGGGGTCCGGCAGCGACGACCGGCTCGTCGGCAGCAACACCGCGGATGTCCTGCGGGGCGACAGCGGCGACGACGTGCTCTATGGCCACAGCGGTGCCGACCGGCTCGAAGGCGGCAACGGCGCCGACACCCTGGTCGGCGGCATCGGCGCGGACACGTTGGTGGGCGGCAACGGGCTGGCGGACTGGGCCTCCTACCACACCAGCGCGGCCGGGGTCAGCGTCGACCTCGCGGCCGGCACCGGCAGCGCCGGCGATGCGCTCGGCGACACCCTGGCCGAGATCGAGGCCGTGCGCGGGTCGCAGCACGACGACACCCTGGCCGGCAGCGTCGGCGACGACCAGCTCGACGGCGCGGCGGGTGACGATGCGCTCCGCGGCGGGGCCGGGGCCGATGTGCTCGGCGGCGGCGCGGGAACCGACACGCTGTCCGGCGGGGCCGGGAACGACCGGATCTGGGGCGACGACGGAACCGACACCCTGTCCGGCGGAGACGGCATCGACGCGCTCTATGGCGGCGCCGGGGACGATATCCTGCGCGGCGACGCGGGGAACGACACCCTCGACGGCGGCGCGGGCGCCGACCGGCTCGACGGCGGCGACGGCAGCAACACGGCGTCCTACCGGTACTCCGCCGCCGCGGTGACGATCGATCTCGCGGCCGGCGTCACGTCGGGCGGCGATGCGGCCGGCGATGTCTATGCCGGGATCGCGAATCTCCGCGGGACGGCCCATGACGACGTGCTGTCCGGGGATGCCGGGGTCAATATCCTCAATGGCGAGGGCGGTGACGACCTGCTGAACGGCCATGGCGGAAAGGACCTGCTGATCGGCGGCGATGGCATCGACACAGTCACCTTCGCCGACGCAACGGCCGGGGTTCGTGTCCGGATCGACGGCGACCCGTACTACCGGACCTGCGAGATCCGGGATGTCGAGAACCTGATCGGGTCCGCCTTCGACGACACGCTCGGCGGCAACGGGGCCGCGAACCGCATGGAGGGCGGGGACGGCGCGGACTGGATGGTCGCGGCCGGCGGCGACGACACGCTTCTCGGCGGCAGCGGCAACGACCGCCTGGACGCGGAATATGGCGCGGATGTGCTGACCGGCGGTGCCGGCGCCGACGTCTTCATCTACCGGGTGTTCAGCGACAGCACCGTGGACGCCGCCGGCCGCGACCGGATCGAGGATTTCTCCGCGGCCGAAGGCGACAGGATCAACCTGCGGGACATCGGCGCCGATGGGTCCTGGAACGGCAAGTTCACCTTCACCGCGGGCGGCGCCTTCACCGGCCTGGCCGGCGAGCTGATCGTGGTCGCCGGGGACGGCGTGTCCGCCGTCTATGGCGACCGCGACGGCGACCGTGTGGCGGACCTGGCGATCGACGTGGTCACCGCCACCGCGCTGACCGCCGCCGACTTCGTGCTATAGCGGGGCGAGGTCCGGCCACTCGGGCCAAGATAGGCGCCATGCCATTCCATCAGGGTGGCGTGGCGTCCAATTCCACCAGGCAGTCGCCCTGTTGGGGCAGGCTGAAGAACCGCTCCTTCGCGCTGGCAGAGCACGCCTCGATCATCGACAGGGCCAGGAGCTCGCGGACCGCGAACTCGGTCCTGCCATACAGAGCCATCGGCCTGATCTCATCCAAGCCCGGCGAGGCCGGGGTCATCCCGGTCTTCGCGACGGCATCGTCGAGAAGAGTCCGAGTGCATTCCAGCATCATCCCCTTGATGCTGCCCGCCCCACATTGCCGGCCCTCGTCCGTCAGGCAGCTTTGCTTGATGCTGCCGGCCTTCAGGTCGGACAGCCACGTCAGGAACTTCGACTGGTCGGCCGAGTACCCGTCCCGCTTGAGTTTCCGGACCAGCAGATCCCGCTGGTCGCTGTATGAATAGGCCCGGCAATCGGACGGCGCCGCCAAGGCAAGGCTGGCCGGCCTGCCCAACGCCATCAAAACCAGAAGCCCGCAGGTCAACGCCCGTCCCATTACCCCTCCCCTCCCTCTTCGCCGAAGGCTGATGCTCGGGAGATCCGGGGCCGGCCGCAACAGAAAAGGCCCGGACCGACGTCCGGGCCTTTCTTGTCCGACGGTGCCGGCTGCTTACGCTGCGGTCGAGCGCAGCATCCAGGCGGTCTTGTCGTGATAGGTGATCCGGTCGGTCATCAGGTCGACGGTCGAATCGTCGCCGGCCTTCTCGCCCACGGCCAGGGCGGCCTTGGCCTGCTCGGACAGCAGCTCATGGCTCTTGAGCAGGTCCTTGACCATGGCCGTGCCTTCGATCCCGTCCTTGGGCGGCGACACCTTGGTCAGCTCGGAGAAGGCCTTGAAGCTGCCCGGCGCGTAGTCGCCGAGCGCGCGGATCCGCTCCGCCACCTCGTCCACCGCCGCGAACAGCTCCTTGTACTGCTCCTCGAACATCAGGTGCAGCGAGCGGAACTGCGGGCCTTCCACGTTCCAGTGATAGTTCTGGGTCTTGATCTGGAGGGCGTAGGTATCGGCCAGCACCTGCTTCAGCGCGTCCACGACCGGTGTATTGGAGGCCTTGCTCATCACCCTTCTCCTGCTTTTCGGAAGCGTTCCGGCCCGTGCCCCGAGCCGATGCCACGGATTGGTAAATGGCCCCGATCCGGCGGAGTTCCAATCGATCCGTCGGATCGGGCCAATCACCCCTCCTTATCGGAAAAAGCAGGTCGAATTCCACCTGTGACAGGGGATAGGTCCGGCCAGACTTAGGTGGGGCAGTTGCCCGGCGCCGGCTTGCCGGCGAAGCGGTCGCGGATCCGGGCCAGCTGGTCGGCCACCCGGCTCAGGCCCAGTCGCGCCAACGTGCGGCGATGCGGTTGCCGACCGACAGGCGCAGGTCCTGGATGCCGGTGTCGACCTCGCGGCTGGGATGCACCCGGTTGGTCAGCAGCGTCCAGGCGATGCCGCGGTCGAGATCGATCCACAGGCCGGTGCCGGTGAAGCCGAGATGGCCGATGGTGCGCGGCGAGCACAGGCTGCCGCCCTTCCAGCCGGGATGGCGCCGCTCCCACCCCAGCGCCCGGCCGGGGGTCGATTGCGGCGCGCACAGCTCGACCATGGCCGCGGGGCTGAGCAGGCGGCCGCGCAGCAGCTCCAGCGCGAAGTCGAGCACGCCGCGCACGGTGCCGAACAGCCCGGCATGGCCGGCGGCGCCGCCGAGCGACCAGGCGTTCTCGTCATGCACCTCGCCGCGCAGCAGCCGGTTGCGGACGGAGCAGACCTCGGTCGCCGCCGACTGCGCCGGCACCGGGGCGAAGGACAGGCCGGTGCCGACCGGAAGCTGGTTGAAGGCGACGCCGCGCCAGCGCTCGACCACGAATCCAAGCAGCATGTAGTTGATGTCGGAATAGACCGGCTCGGCCTTCAGCGGCCAGTGCTTGCGGATCACCGCGGCACGGCGCTGCTCGGCGGGCCCTGGCCAGAGATAGATCCGCTCCTGCGCCGCCAAACCACTGGAATGGTCGATCAGCCGGCGCAGCGGGATGGCGCCGTGCAGCGGCGCCGCATCCGGCAGGTGCTTGGCCAGCGGGTCGTCGAGATCCAGCACCCCCTCCTCCACCAGCCGCAGGATCTCGGTCACCGTGACGATGACCTTGGTCAGGCTGGCGAGGTCGAACCAGGTGTCGCGCGCCAGCGGTTCCGGCTTCGGCAAGGTGGTGGCGACGCCGCCCCAGCGCAGCGCGCGCTGGCCGTCCGCCGTGGCGATGCCCAGCGCCGCGCCCGGAATCCGGCCGTCCTCCAGGGCCAGGGCCACGGGAGCGAAAGCATGGTCGGCGAGGGTCTCGAGGCTCATGGACACGGCTCGTCGGGATGGACGGCGTCGTTAGAGCATGGGGGCGCCGAGGCGGCAAGGCCGGGGCGGGTTGGACGACCGCGAGCCGCATGCTAGACCGGCAGCGCAACGCCCATAAGAAACGGTCGCCATCATGTCCCGCACCGCAGCCCGCGCCCTGGTCGACACCCTGCGCCTGAACGGCGTCGACACCATCTTCTGCGTCCCGGGCGAGAGCTACCTGGCCGTGCTCGATGCGCTGCACGACGTGCCGGAGATCAAGCTGGTGGTGTGCCGCCAGGAAGGCGGCGCCGCCTACATGGCCGACGCCTATGCCAAGGCCACCGGCAAGCCCGGCATCTGCTTCGTCACCCGCGGCCCCGGCATCACCAACGCCTCGGTCGGCATCCATGTGGCGCAGCAGGACAGCTCGCCGGTGATCGTGTTCATGGGCCAGGTCGGCCGCGACATGTTCGAGCGCGAGGCGTTCCAGGAGGTCGATGTCCGCAAGGTGTTCGGGTCGATGACCAAATGGGCGGCGCAGATCGACGATGCCGACCGGGTGCCGGAATTCGTCTCCCGCGCCTTCTACACCGCCACATCCGGCCGGCCCGGCCCGGTGGTGCTGGCCCTGCCGGAGGACATGCTGGTCGAAGAGACCGACGCGCCGGATGCACGCCCCGCCGTCCCGGTCGAGACCGGCATCGGGGTCGAGGCCGTGGCCCGGCTGCGCGACCTGCTGGCCGAGGCGAAGCGGCCGCTGCTGCTGATCGGCGGCGGCGGGTGGAGCGCCCGGGCCCGCGCCGACATCCAGGCCTTCGCCGAGGCCTGGGAGGTGCCGCTGACCGTCTCGTTCCGCTGCCAGGACTATGTCGACAACGACCACACCCACTATGCCGGTGATGTCGGCATCGGCCCGAACCCGAAGCTGGCCGAGCGGGTGAAGACCACCGACCTGCTGGTGGTGCTGGGCGCCCGGCTGGGCGAGATGACGACCGGCGGCTACACCCTGCTCGACGTGCCGGTGCCGGCGCAGCGGCTGGTCCACATCCATGCCGGGGCGGAGGAACTGGGCCGGGTGTACCAGCCGGAGCTGGCGATCAACGCCAACTCCGCCGCCGTCGCCGCGGCGCTGGCCGGCCTGGCCCCGGCCGGCGACATCCAGGCGCGGCAGGACTGGGTGCGCGGCGCCCGCGCCGATTACGAGGCCTGGCAGCAGCCGGTGGTGTCGCCCGGTTCGGTGCAGATGTCGGAGATCGTGCGCTGGCTGGTCGGCCGGCTGCCGGCCGACGCCATGATCTGCAACGGCGCCGGCAACTACGCCACCTGGTTCCACCGCTTCTACCGCTACCGCGGCTGGCGCACCCAGCTGGCGCCGACCAACGGGTCGATGGGCTACGGCGTGCCGGCCGGCGTCGCCGCCAAGCTGCAGCATCCGGAGCGGGTGGTGATCGCCGCCGCCGGCGACGGCTGCTTCCTGATGAACGGGCAGGAGCTGGCGACCGCGGCGCAGTACAACGCCGCCGTGGTGTTCCTGGTGATCGACAACGGCATGTACGGCACCATCCGCATGCACCAGGAGCGGGACTACCCGGCCCGGATCAGCGGCACCGCCCTGCAGAACCCGGATTTCGCCCAGCTGGCGCTGGCCTATGGCGCCCACGCCGAGACGGTGGCACGGACCGAGGAGTTCGCGCCGGCCTTCGAGCGCGCGGTCGCCGCCGGCCGGCCGGCCCTGATCTGGATCAAGCTGGATCCCGAGGCCATCACCCCGCGCGCCAGCCTGAGCCAGATCCGCGCCACGGCGCAGCAGGCGAAGGCTTGATTGAGGCCGTTTGGAGACGCGCTGGCGTGAGTCGGTTGGCGGTGGCTTCGAGAACCGGCGCGCAGCGGACGTTTGAGTCCGTGAGCGCCGGAAGCGGAGAAGCCGCCGTCAGACGGCCACGCCAGTAGCGTCTCCGGACGGCCTCAGGCCCAGCCGGCCATCAGCGTCAGAGCCCCCGCGCCGGCGCCGACGCCGAGCAGGACGTTGCGGCGGAACAGCAGGAACACGGCGAGGCCGAGCGCGGTGGCGCCGGCCCGCTCCGCCATCGAGGTCACGGCCAGCGGGCCCGCCGGCAGCAGGATCATGCGCGCGATCAGCCCGGCCAGGATGGCATAGGCGACGCAGCCGACCCAATCGAGCAGCGGCCCGCCCTCGCGCACCCGGCCGCCCAGATAGACGCCGAGCGCCCGCCAGACATAGGTGGCCAGCGCGGCGCCGAGCAGCATCAGCCAGGGCAGCGCCTCACCCATGGCGGCGGCGCCAAAGACGGTCGGCCAGGAAGGCGGCGGTGCCGGCGATCAAGCCGGTGGCCAGCAGCCCCCATTCCGGGTCGAGCTGATACAGCGGCGGCCCCAACGCTCCGCCCAGCACCATGGCCCCCAGCCGCGCCCGGTTCCGCAAGTCGGCGGTCAGCACCAGGATGAAGTAGAGCGGGTTGAGGAAGACGAGGCCGAGCGAGACCGAGGCCGGCACCGCCGTGACCAGGTGGTAGCCGACCGCGGTCCAGCCGACGCAGGACGCCCACAGCACGCCGGCGAAGCCGACGAAATAGGGCAGCCGCTGCTCCGGCGGCAGGGTCGGGCAGACCCGCATCCCCTGCACCCAGCCGGTGATGGCGACGAGATGCGCCGCGGCGTAGTCCCACCAGCGCGGCCGGCCCGGCACGCGCAGCCCGGGCAGCAGCACCAGCGCCATCGGCAGCAGCCGCACATTGACCAGCGCCACCGCGGCGACCATCGCCAGCAGCGAGGCGCCGACGGCATGGGCCTCGATCAGCACCATCTGGCCCGGCAGGGCCCAGCCGGTCAGGGTCGAGAGCAGCCCGACCGAAAGGTCGAGCCCGCTGGCCCGCACCAGCGAGCCGAAGCCGACATAGGAGGCACCGAGTACCAGCATCGGCGCGCCCAGCACGTCCCGCGCCCCGCCGCGGAAGGCGGCGCGGGGCGAGGCGTAGGCGCGGATCGGATCGGGCATGGATCGCTTGTAGAATGCCGCCCCGGCCCGCCGGCATGCCGATCCGGCATGGAGGGTCTGCGGCGCCCGGCTACTCCAGATCCAGCAGCTTCAGGAAGGCCTCCACCGCCTTGCTGCGATAGTGGTCGGGGTGCCGCAGCACGCGGAAGCGGCGGGCCGGGAACGGCGGGTCGAGCTGGCGCAGCGTGCCGAAGCGCAGCCCCGATTCGACCGACAGGCTGGACAGCACCCCCGCCCCCGCCCCGGCCTCGATCGCCGACCGCACCGCCTCGTTGCTGGCCAGCTCCAGCGCCACCGGCAGCGTCGCCGGGTCGACGCCGAGCCGCTCGAGCGCCGATTCGAACACCTGGCGGGTGCCCGAGCCGCGCTCGCGCAGCACCCAAGGGCTGTCGGCGAAGCGGGCCGGCGCCACCATCCGCTCCCCGGCCCAGGGGTGGCCGGCCCCGACCACCAGCACCAGCCGGTCGCCCGGCACGCTGGCATGCTCGAATCCGGCGAGGTCGAGGTCGCCCTCGACGAAGCCGATATCGGCCCGGCCCTCGCGCACCGCCTCGGCCACCTGGGTGGTGTTGCCGATGGTGAGGTCGAGCTGCAGCCCCGGATGGGCCGTGCGGAACCGGTGCATCAGCGACGGCAGCCAATAGTTGCCGATGGTCTGGCTGGCGTGCAGCGCCAGGATGCCGCGGCGCAGCCCGGACAGGTCGTCCAGCGCGCGCTCGGCCAGCGCCGCCCGGGCCAGCACCGCCCGCGCTTCCGGCAGGAAGGCGGTGCCGGCATCGGTCAGGGCGATGCCACGGCCGACTCGGTGGAACAGCTTGGTGGCGTGGCGGGCCTCCAGCGCCTGGATCGCGGCGCTGGCGGCGGACTGGGTCAGGTTCAGCGCCTGCGCCGCACGGGTGACGTGCTGATGCTCGGCGACCGCGACGAAGATCCGCAGCTGCTCCAGGGTCATGCGCCACTCCCGGCGCAGCACGGCCGCCGGCCAGGACACCGGAGCGATGCGACTCGGGCTCCCGGCCCGGTGACGGTCACAAGCCTCACGAAAGCCTCCGCATCGACCTTCATGCCTCTGTTATCGATCGATCGGCCGATTGATTCCGAACCGAGCCATCACGGTTTTCGATCATACGATGACATAGTTCGTGCTTAGGGCGAGTCGGCCTAAAAGCCGCATCGCCTTTCTCGCGAACTGGGCATACCCTGTTACCATTGAGGGTGCCCTAAGACGCCTGGATGGCAGGCAGCGCCAAGACCTCGCCCAACGAGGCGCCGGGCTCGGATAAAAATTAAGGCAGTAGTAATATCGGTCGGTTTCGACCCTATATTGATAACCAGAGCGAGCGGTGGAGAAGGGGTAGTGCCAGATATTGCACCTCATCCGGTTCCCGACTGCGCAGCCCTCCCGGGGTCTGCGGGCGGAAAGGATGGGGATGGGGCAGGACCTCGTCGCCACCCGATTCTCGCCGCAAATGCCGGTCCATCATGAGCCGGGAACCAACACCAAGAAGCTGCGGTAGAAACGACGGACTAGGTTGAGTCTCGATCCTCCAACCTTTGGCGGGTGGCAATGGCACCGACCGACGATCTCTTCACCAGCTATGCGAAGTCCTACGAGGCCCGCCGCGCGGCGGAGATGTCGCTCGAAGAGTTCCTGAAGGGATGTCGCAGCGACCCGATGATGTATGCGAGCGCCGCCGAGCGGCTGCTCAACGCCATCGGCCAGCCGGAAATCGTGGACACCGCCCGCGACGGCCGGCTTGGGCGGATCTTCATGAACCGCACCATCCGGGTGTACCCGGCCTTCTCCGAGTTTTACGGCATGGAGGAGACGATCGAGCGGATCGTCAGCTTCCTGCTGCATGCCGCCCAGGGGCTGGAGGAGCGCAAGCAGATCCTGTACCTGCTCGGCCCGGTCGGCGGCGGCAAGTCGTCACTGGCCGAGCGGCTGAAGGCGCTGATGGAGGTGCACCCGATCTACGCCCTGAAGGCCGGGGACGACATCAGCCCGATCTTCGAGAGCCCGCTGGGCCTGTTCAACCCCGACACGATGGGCGCCGAGCTGGAGGACCGCTACGGCATTCCGCGCCGGCGCCTGACCGGGCTGGTCAGCCCCTGGTGCCTGAAGCGGCTGGACGAGTTCGGCGGCGACATCTCGCGCTTCAAGGTGGTGCGGCTGCAGCCGTCGCGGCTGCGCCAGATCGCCATCGCCAAGACCGAGCCGGGCGACGAGAACAACCAGGACATCTCCTCGCTGGTCGGCAAGGTCGATATCCGCAGCCTGGAGACGCTGCCGCAGCACGACCCGGACGCCTACAGCTATTCCGGCGGCCTGAACCGCGCCAATCAGGGCCTGCTCGAATTCGTCGAGATGTTCAAGGCGCCGATCAAGATGCTGCACCCGCTGCTGACGGCGACGCAGGAGGCGAACTACGTCGGCACCGAGAACATCGGCGCCCTGCCCTTCACCGGCATCATCATGGCGCATTCCAACGAGTCCGAGTGGCAGGGCTTCAAGAACAACAAGAACAACGAAGCCTTCATCGACCGGATCTACGTGATCAAGGTGCCATACTGCCTGCGGGTGACCGAGGAGCAGAAGATCTACGACAAGCTGATCCGCAGCTCGAAGCTGGCCGACGCGCCCTGCGCCCCGGGCACGCTGGAGATGCTGGCCCGCTTCTCGGTGCTGTCGCGGCTGCATGAGCACGAGAACTCCAACCTGTACTCCAAGATGCGGGTGTATGACGGCGAGAGCCTGCGCGAGGTCGATCCCCGTGCCCGCAGCCTGCAGGAGTACAAGGACGCCGGCGGCGTCGACGAGGGCATGGACGGGGTCTCGACCCGCTTCGCTTTCAAGGCGTTGGCTGCGACCTACAACCATGACACCAACGAGGTCGCCGCCGACCCGGTGCACCTGATCTATGTGATCGAGCAGATGGTGCGGCGCGAGCAGCACCCGGCCGAGACCGAGAAGCGCTATCTGGAGTTCCTGAAGGCCGATCTGGCGCCGCGCTACGCCGAGTTCATCGGCCACGAGATCCAGAAGGCCTATCTGGAATCGTATCACGACTATGGCCAGAACCTGTTCGACCGCTATGTCGATTATGCCGATGCCTGGATCGAGGACCAGGACTTCAAGGACCCGGACACCGGCCAGCTGCTGAACCGCGACCTCTTGAACCAGGAGCTGACCAAGATCGAGAAGCCGGCCGGGATCGCCAACCCGAAGGACTTCCGCAACGAGGTGGTCAAGTTCGCGCTGCGGTCACGCGCCGGGAACGAGGGCCGGAACCCGAGCTGGACCAGCTACGAGAAGATCCGCGACGTGATCGAGCGGCGGATGTTCAGCCAGGTCGAGGAGCTGCTGCCGGTGATCAGCTTCGGCTCGAAGAAGGACGGCGACACCGAGAAGAAGCACGAGGAGTTCGTCGAGCGCATGGTCGCCCGCGGCTACACCGAGCGGCAGGTCAGGCGCCTGGTCGAATGGTACATGCGGGTCAAGCAGGCAGGCTGAGTTACAGGAGGGTGTGAGCGACGCGACGATGTCCATGCATATCATCGACCGGCGGCTCAATCCGGGTGGCAAGAGCCTCGTCAACCGCCAACGCTTCCTGCGCCGGGCCAAGGCCCTGGTGCAGCGGGCGGTCAGGGACAGCTCACGCGAGCGCAGCATCAAGGATCTGGAGCAGGGCGGCGAGGTCGTGATCCCGGTCACCGGCGTCAACGAGCCGCGGCTGCACCGCTCCAGCTCCGGCGGCCTGCGCGACCATGTGCTGCCGGGCAACAAGGAGTTCATCGAGGGCGACACCATCCAGCGGCCGAAGCGCGGCGGCGGAGGTGGAGGCAGCGAGGGCGCGCCCGACGGCGACGGCCAGGACGAGTTCCGCTTCGTGCTGTCGCAGGAGGAGTATCTCGAGCTCTTCCTCGACGATCTGGAGCTGCCCGACCTGGCCAAACGCAAGCTGGTCGCGTCCGAGAGCGTCGGCTGGCGCCGGGCCGGCTTCTCCACCAGCGGCCCGCCGGCCAGCCTGGCGGTGACCCGGACGATGCAGCGGGCGATGTCGCGCCGCATCGCCCTGCGCCGCCCGAAATCCGGCGAGATCAAGGACATCGAGACCGAGATCGCGGCGCTGGAGGGCGAAGCCGACGCCGACCAGGAGAGGATCGACCAGCTGCAGGAGCAGCTGGATCACCTGCTTCTGCGCACCCGGCGCATTCCCTATATTGACCCGGTCGACCTGCGCTACCGCCGGCTGGAGGCGACGCCCAGGCCGGTGGCCCAGGCGGTGATGTTCTGCCTGATGGACGTCTCCGGCTCGATGACCGAGCACATGAAGGACCTGGCGAAGCGCTTCTTCGCCCTGCTGCACCTGTTCCTCAAGCGCCGCTACAAGCACGTCGAGATCGTGTTCATCCGCCACACCCACCAGGCCGAGGAGGTGGACGAGGAGACGTTCTTCTACTCGACCGAGAGCGGCGGCACGGTGGTCTCCACCGCGCTGGAGATGATGGCCTCGATCGTGGCCCAGCGCTATCGGCCGGAGGATTGGAACATCTACGCCGCCCAGGCCTCGGACGGCGACAACCTGTCGAGCGACAGCGCCAAATCCGCCGCCCTGCTGGGCGACGAGATCCTGCCGCTGTGCCAGTACTTTGCCTATCTCGAGGTCGGCCGCGACGAGGACCCGATGTCCTCGGGCGTGGTGCCGCGCCAGACCGACCTGTGGCAGACCTACGACCGGGTGCGGAAGCCCGAGGTGCCCTTCGCCATGCGCAAGGTCTGGCACCGCCGCGACATCTATCCGGTGTTCCGCGAGCTGTTCCAGCGCCGCGACGTGCAGACCGCGGGAGCCGAATGATGGGCGAGACCCTGCTCTATCCCGGCACCGACTGGGATTTCGGCACGATCCAGCGGATCTACGACCGGGTCGAGCGGACGGCCAAGGGGCTGAAGCTCGACACCTATCCCAACCAGATCGAGGTGATCACCGCCGAGCAGATGCTCGATGCCTATTCCTCGGTCGGCATGCCGCTGTTCTACAAGCACTGGTCCTTCGGCAAGCAGTTCGCCCAGAACGAGGTGCTGTACCGCAAGGGGCTGCGCGGCCTGGCCTATGAGCTGGTGATCAATTCCAGCCCCTGCATCACCTGTTCAAGCAGTGGACCGACGCCGAGGGCATCCTCGACTATCTCGAATTCGCGAAGGGCTACATCGCGCAATGCGAGGAGCGCTACGGCCAGGTGGCGGTCGAGCAGCTGCTGGACGCCGCCCATGCGCTGATGAGCCATGGCGTCCACCGCTATCCGCGGCCGCGCCGGCCGGACCTGAAGACCGAGGAGCGCCGGGCCAAGGAGCGGCTGCAGTACCAGGAGCAGGTGTTCAACGATTTGTGGCGCACCCTGCCGAACGCGCCGGCCAAATCCGGGCCGGTGCTGAGCGAGGAGCGCCGCCGCGCCCTGCTGGAGCTGCCGCAGGAGAACGTCCTCTACTTCCTGGAGAAGTCGGCGCCGCGGCTGCAGCCCTGGCAGCGCGAGCTGCTGCGCATCGTCCGGCTGGTGGCGCAGTACTTCTACCCGCAATCGCAGACCAAGGTGATGAACGAGGGCTGCGCCTGCTGGGTGCACTACAAGATCATGACCACGCTGCACGAGGAGGGCGCCCTGAACGACGGCGCTTTCCTGGAGTTCCTGCAGTCGCACACCAACGTGGTGTACCAGCCGGAGTTCAACGACCCGCACTACAACGGCATCAACCCCTACGCCCTCGGTCTCGGGATGATGCAGGACATCGAACGGATCGTGGTCGACCCGACCGACGAGGACCGCGAGTGGTTCCCGGACATCGCCGGCAAGGGCGACGCCACCGCGGTGCTGCAGGACATCTGGGCGAATTACCGCGACGAGAGCTTCGTGTCGCAGTTCCTCAGCCCGCGGCTGATCCGGCAGTGGCGGATGTTCCACCTGCTGGACGATTCCGGCCAGCCGGAGCTGCGGGTGGAAGCGATCCATGACGAGCATGGCTACCGCCGCATCCGCCGGGCGCTGGCCCGGCACTACGACGTGGCCTGGAACGACCCGGACATCCAGGTGGTGGATGTCGACCTCGCCGGCGACCGCCGCCTGATCCTGCATCACAGCGTGCTGAACGGCGTCCTGCTGGCCGAGAACGACACACGGCAGGTGCTGCAGCATCTGGCCGATCTCTGGGGCTACGACGTGCTCCTGAAGGAGATCGACCCGGCCAGCAACGCCGTGCTGAAGGAGCATTCCGCCAGCGCCCGGTCGACGTTCTTCTGACGCCGATCGCCCTACCCCGCCTCCCCCGCCGGCTTGGCGCGGTCCAGCGCGTGCTGGGCCACGGCTGAGGTCGCCCCCGCACCTGCCGCGCCGCCGGCCACGGTGACGGTCGGGAAGGCGAAGGCGATGCCGTTGGCGTCGAACGCCTTCTTGATCATCGCCATGGCCCGGCGCCGGATCACGAACTGCTCGCCCGGCTTGGTCATCATCTTCAGCCGGATCTGGATGGCGAAGTCGCCGAACTGGTCGACGCCCTGCATCTTCAGCGTCTCGAGAATATGCGGCGCGAATTCCGGGTCGGCCAGCAGCGCCTTGCCGACCTCCTTGACGATCGGCTTGATCCGGTCGAGGTCGGTGTCGTAGGTGACCGAGATCGTCATCTTGTCGATCACCCAGTCGCGCGAATAGTTGGTGATCTTGTCCAGCGAGCCGAACGGGATGGTGTGCAGCGCGCCCCGATGATGGCGCAGCTTGAGCGAACGCAGCGAGAACCCCTCCACCGTGCCACGGATGCTGCCGCTCTCGATGTATTCGCCGATGCGGAAGGCGTCGTCGAACAGGAAGAACATGCCGGAGATGACGTCCTTCACCAGGGTCTGGGCGCCGAAGCCGACGGCGAGTCCGACCACGCCGGCGCCGGCCACCAGCGGCCCGATCTCCACCCCCAGCGCCGCCAGCGCGATCAGCCCGGCCATCACCGCCAGCACCACGAACAGCACGTTCTTCAGGATCGGCAGCAGGGTGCGCAGCCGGGCGTGGCGCCGGGCGTCGTCGCCGGTGCCGTGGCCGGCCGAATTGGCGGCGATGATACGCTGGTCCAGCCAGGCGCGCAGCAGGTGCCAGGCGAAATCCGCCACCAGGAACACGATCGCGGCGTTGATGGCGCCGCGCAGCAGCTTGGTCGTCAGCGTGTCGCGCGTGGTCAGGGCGCCGAGGTCGAGCCCCAGCACCCCGGCGATCAGCAGCGCCGCCCCGATCACCAGCAGGGCGCGCAGGCCGCGCTCCAGCGACACGCCCAGCACCGACGGGATCTCCTCCGCCGCCGCGGCCCCGGCCGGGCGCAGCACATGTCTGACCGCCAGGTGGCTGCCGCGGATGGCGATCGGCAGCAGCAGCAGGATGACGCCGACATAGAAGGGCGCGACCGAGCCGGTGAACAGCGCCAGCCACACCCCGACGATGTAGAGGGTCAGCAGCCAGGTGCCGACGCGATGGTCGTGGCCGACCCGGTCGCGGCCGTCGAAGGTCGGGGCCCGCCACAGCGCGGTCAGGGTCAGGGCCAGCAGCACCACGCCGCAGGCCAGGCCGACGAGATACCAGGACTCCGGCCGCAGCCCCAGCGTCGCAAGGACGTCGAGGGTGAACTGCACGAAGAAGAACCATCCGACCAGGATCGCCGACCAGATGAACCAGAAATGCGCGGTCGGCGTGGCCATCGGCACCAGCCGGAACCGCTCCGCTCCCGGCGCCAGGATGATGCGGCCCAGCACCACCGTGACCCGCACGATCAGCACCAGCAGCAGGTAGGCCAGCACGATCTCCTGCAGCAGCGGCGGCCAATCGAACAGCAGGAAGGCGCCGATGCTGCCGAGGGCGAAGACGAAGATCAGGCCGAGGCCGTAGAGCGAGCGCAGCCAGACCGCCTGCAGCCGGCCGTGCAGGGTGTCGAGCTGGGTGCCGATCAGCCGGCGGCGGAAGCGGGCGGACAGCCACCAGTAGAGCTTCTCGGCGCCGAAACCGAGGCCGACGAAGACCGCCAGGGACAGGATGGTCCAGAGCAGCCCCTGCTCCATCAATTGCGCCGTCAGCGTCCGCCAGGCAGCGGCCAGCTCAGCCGGCAGGGTCGGGGCGGCGGCGACCAGCGACCGCAGGAAGCTGCGCGTGGCGTCGATGCCGCCGGACATGCTCTGCTGCATCCCCGCCCCCATCGCCGGGGCCGCCGGCCCGGTCTCCGCCGGGGCCGGCGCCGCGACCTGGGCCTGCAGCCAGCCGCGGACCTCGGGGTCCTGCAGCAGCTCGGCCAGGCTGCGCAGCTTGTCCGGGCTGGGAGGCGACGGCGCCTGCTGCGCCAGGCCAGCGCCGGAGGCGCCCAGCCCGAGCAGGAGGACGAACAGAACCAGAAGGCGATGCATGGTGGGACGGACCCTCAGCCGATCTCGGGCGATGATAGGGCCTGTCCGCCGCGAAGCGACAGCCGTTCCCACACCGCGACGACGATCAGCACCACGGCGACGGCGGCGGAGAGCAGCAGCGGCGACAGCCCCTCTGCCGCCGGAACCAGCAGCGCCAGCAGCACGAGACCGACCAGATGCGACAGCGGGATGCGGCCGGCGGTCGACCATTTGAACAGGGCGTTGCCGAGCAGATACAGCGCCGGCGCGCCCAGCAGCGCGGCGACGGTCTTGCCGTCGATGTGGCCCGCGGGATGGGCCAGCACCAGCTCGTCCGCCACCGCGCCGACGATAATGCCGGCGACGATCAGCAGGTGGATGTAGGTGTAGGCGATGCGCGCCAGCCGCCCCGGATCCTCGGCATGGGCGATGCGGTGGCTGCCGCGCTCGGCACCGATATCGAAATAGATCCACCACATCGCCACGCTGCCGATGAAGGAGACGGCGAAGGCGGCGACCGTGGCGGCGTCCGGCTCCAGCTCGGCGAAGGTGGCGCCGGTGACCAGGATGGATTCGCCCAGTGCGATGATGACGAACAGGCCGCAGCGCTCGGCCAGGTGGCCGCCCTCGACATCCCAGTCGGCGGTGGTGGAGCGGCCGAGGCCGGGGGTCCAGAAGCCGAGCAAGGGCGAGACCAGCTCGATCGCCAGTGCGATGGCCCACAACGCCAGCCGAACCTCCGCCTCGGTGAAGGCGCCGGTGATCCAGAATACGCCGGACAGCACCAGCCAAGCGGTGATGCGCAGGAAGTTGCGGTAATTGCCCGGGCTGTGGCCGCGCAGCGCCGCCGCGGTGAACAGGCTGCGTCCGACCTGCATGAAGACATAGGCGCCGGCGAAGCCCAGCCCCCGCTCGGCGAAGGCCTCGGGCAACGAGGTCGACAGCACCAGCCCGGCCAGCATCAGCACCAGCAGCAGCAGGCGCACCGGCGTGCGCTCCGGATCGAGCCAGTTGGTGACCCAGGAGGTGTAGATCCACACCCACCACACGGCCAGGAACAGCAGCGCCGTGTGCACCGCGCCGAGCAAGGTGAGGTCCGTCAGCAGCCCGTGCGAGAGCTGGGTGATGGCGAAGACGAAGACCAGGTCGAAGAACAGCTCGACGAAGGTGACCTTGCCGTGCTCATGCGCCTTGCGCGGGCGGAGCAGGTTGTGGGCCGCCTGGGTGGTCATGTGCGGAGTCCCCCGAATCCCCATGGTCTTCGATCCTATGCCCGGCCCTGCATCCGCGCGAGATGCCGTGCGGCGGCGGCCTCCAGCACCGGGCTCAGGCCTTCGGCCAGCGCTTCGAGCTTGCCGATATCTGTGGCCCCGAAGCCGCCGCAGCGGTCGGTGACGGCGGCCAGCGACGCCATCCGCCCGTCAGCGAAGGGCATCGGCAGGGCCAGGTAGTCGGTGGCGCCCTGCGCCGCCAAGCGGTGCAGCAGCGGATGCGCCGAATCCGGCACCGCCGGTTCCAACCGCAGCCGGAACGCCGTGCCGGTGCGGTCGATATGCTCCAGCGGGCTGCCCAGATAGGCCGGCAGCCGCTGCAGCCCCGTCCGGGCGACCCGGTCGCGGTCGAGCGGTTGGCCGCGGGTCCAGATCGCGGCCCAGCCGGCCAGGCGTGGCCCGTCGGCCCGCAGGGACAGGCGCAGCCGCACCAGCGGCGCCCCGGCCCCGACCAGCCGCAGCGCCAGCGCGCCGGTCAACTCGTTCGGGTCGGCCAGGAACCGGCCCTCGCGGAACAGCCAGGACAGCACGGGCGCCAGCGCCCAGCCATCCCCGGCCTCCGCAAGGCCCCCCATCCCTTTCCCGCCCCGGCTAGCGGGTGGTGTAGCCGCCATTGGCGAACAGGGTCTGACCGGTGATCCAGCCGCCCTCCGTCGCCAGGAAGCGGATGATCGGCACGATCTCCTGGATCCGGGTCAGGCCACCCAGGGCCGAGGCCGCGGTGTGGTAGGCGACCGAATCCGGCGTTTCCGCCGGATAGAAGAACGGCGTGTCCATCGGGCCGGGGCCGACAGCGTTGACCGAGATGCCACGGGCGCCGAACTCCTTGGCCGCAGCGCGGGTGAAATGCTCGACCGGCGCCTTGGCCCCGGCATAGGTCGAATACAGCCCGGTGAAGGCGGCCAGCAGCGAGGTGACGATGGTGACGATCCGCCCGCCATCCTCCAGCGTCTTGCCGGCCTCGCGGATGAAGAAATAGGCGGCCTTGGAATTGACCGCGAACATCTCGTCGTATTCGGCCTCGGTGGTTTCGACGAAGGGCTTCTTCAGCACCTTGCCGGCGGTGTTGATGGCGATGTCGACCCGGCCGAAGCGCGACTTGGCTTCGGCGAACAGGCGCTCGACCTCGGCCACCCGGGTCAGGTCGCCCTGCAGGGCGAAGGCATCGCCGCCCGCCGTCTTGACCGCGGCGACGGTCTCCTCCGCCGCGGTCCTGGTGCCGTCGCTGTTGAAGTTGATGGCGATGCGGGCGCCGAGGCCGGCCAGGTCGCGGCTGATCAGGCCGCCGAGATTCTTGGCGCCGCCGCCGATCACGACGACCTTGTCCTTGAGGGGCTGGGTGGTCATGGCATGCTCCTCCGATGCAGGCCGGTACCGGAACGGCCGGCCAATGACGGAAGGGTGCCAGCCCGCCGGCCGCCGCGCTTCCACGATGCCCGCCGCGATTGCAGATTCTCCGGCGCGCTCTAGAATATTTAAAATTTTATCTTTCTCTCTCCCGACAGGCAGGCGAGATGGCAGTCACCTCCTCCTTTCCGACCGGGATCCAGGGGCGCTGGGGCTTGGTGGAGCTGGTGGTCACGCGCGAGGACATCCGCGCGGACGCGAGCTGGCGGATGCACGAGGCCCGACATGCGGTGATCGTGCATCTCGGCGGCCCGATGAAACGGCTGGAGACCGAGATGGACGGCATCACGGCCAGGCCAGGTCCGCCTGCGGCCGGCGACATCTGGGTGGTGCCGGCCGGCCGACGCTATGCCAGCCAGGCCAGCGGCGGCCGCATCCGTTACGGCGTGCTGTATGTCGAGCCCGAGGCGCTGGCCGGATTGGCTGGGGCGGAGGACAGCGGGATCGCGCCGCGCTTCGCCCATCGCGACGAGTTCCTGTACCGCGGGGTCGAACGGCTGGCCGAGCTGATCGGGCAGGAGGACGACCTGTCGGGGATGCTGGGCGCGAGCCTGGGCCAAGCCCTGACGGCGCACCTGGCACAGCGCTACCGGACCGGCGATGCCGGGACGGGCCCACGCGGGCCGCGCCTGAGCGAGCGGGCGCAGGCCCGGCTGCAGGAGCGCATCCATGCCCATCTCGGCGACCGGATCACGCTGGACGACCTGGCCGCCATCGCCGGCATGAGCACGCACGCCCTGCTGGTCGCCTTCCGCCAGGCCTTCGGCACCACCCCTGCGCAGTATGTCATCGCCCAGCGGTTGCGGCGGGCGCGCTGGCTGCTGGCCAACACCGCGCAGGACATCACCGCGATCGCGCTGGAGACCGGCTTCGCCAGCCATAGCCACCTGACCACGGCCTTCCGGCGCCATCTCGGGCTGGCGCCGCGCGACTTCCGCCGGCGCTGGCGCGAGGACGTCTGACCCAGGGCCTGAACTCGCCCTCAGCGGCTGCGCTCGAGCTCCATGATGTCGAACTGGGATTCGAGGTGCGGCGACGGGAATTCGAGCCGCAGCCGGTCGGGCCCGACCCGGACCAGATAGGCGACCTGGTCGCGCTCGGCGTCGCTGCCATAGGGCTTCGACTTGCCCTCATAGCTGTAATAGGCCGTGCCGACATAGGTCAGCCGGTCGGCATTGGCGTCGTCGTAGAAGGTGCCGGCGGTGCGCTGCGAGCCGGAGATCTTGTCCAGCCGCAGCCCGGCCGCGTCGTCGGTGATGCGGCAGCGGAACCAGCCATAGATCACCAGGGGCAGGGTGTCGCTGCCGCCCAGCTTCGCCACCCGGCAGCGCCAGGTGCCGGCAAGGTCGGTGGCGCCGCGGATCGCCTGCGGCTTGCCGGACAGGATCTGGTCCAGCGTCGCCACCGCCGCCTTGTCGTCGCTCTCGCGGGCGGCTCCGATCGCCTCGCCGCGCACGGAATCGAAGGTCTCCAGCCGCTGCCGGTCGTCGGCCGAGAGCTTGCCCGGGAGAACGCCGTCGGCCAGGGCCGGGCCCGCCGCGGCCAGAGCCAGGATCATCGCCAACGCAGTGCGAAGCGCCATACCATTCCCCCTTCTGGAGCGCCGGATCAGCCGGCGTCGATGCGGTCGATGAACCAGCGGCAGACCCGCCGCCACAGATCGTCCTTGGCGACCAGATCCTCGCAGCCATGGTCGAGATTGGGGTTGTCGTTGATCTCGATCACGAACACGCCCTTCTCGGTCTGCTTCAGGTCGACGCCGTACAGGCCGTCGCCGATCAGCCTGGCCGCGCGGACGGCGACGTCCAGCACCTCGGGCGGCACCTCGTCGAGCGGGAAGGTCTTGAAGTTGCCCCAGCCGACCTTGCCGTCCGGCGAATGGCGGACGATCTGCCAGTGCTTCTTGGCCATCATGTACTGGCAGACGAACAGCGGCTCGCCATCCAGCACGCCGACCCGCCAGTCATGGTCGGTCGGCATGAACTCCTGCGCCAGGATGACGTCGGAATCATCCAGCAGCTGCTCGGCCATCTGCTCCAGCTCGCGCCGGTCATTGGCCTTGAACACGCCGCGGCTGAACGACCCGTCCGGGATCTTCAGCACGATCGGGTAGGCGAACTCCTCCTCCACCCGCTCGATGTGCTTCAGGCTGTCGACCACTACGGTCTTCGGCGTCGGGATCTTGTTCGCGGTCAGAAGCTCGTAGAGATAGACCTTGTTGCCGCAGCGCAGGATCGAGGTGCTGTCGTCGATCACCGGCATGCCCTCCTGCTCCGCCCGGCGGGCGAAGCGGAAGGTGTGGTTGTCGATCGCCGTGGTCTCGCGGATGAACAGCGCGTCGTATTCGGCCAGGCGCAGCAGGTCCTTCTTCTCGATGATCTCCACCTCCATGTCCATGCTCTCGGCCACCCGGGCGAGCTTCAGGATCGAGCGGTGGGTCGAGGGCGCGAACTCCTCCTTCGGGTTGAACAGCACGGCCAAGGTGTACTTGGCCGGCTTGTTCTCCTTCGGGTTCCGCCAGCCCTGGCGGGTGTAGAGGTCGAGGGTGTCGTAGAAGAAGGCCTCGGTGTCGCCCTCGATGTCGGAGATCGAGAGCTCGCCAATCGAGGCGATGCGGAACCGGTCGGTGAAGCGGACCTTGACCTCGAGAATCGGGGCGCGGAACCAGTCGAACACCCGGCGGCCGAAATCCTGGAACCGGTCGTCATCGGCCCGGCCGAAGCTGATGATCAGCTTGAACGGGCCGCCCGGCGGCACCGACAGCCGCTTGATCCGGCGGTTGAGGTCGTCCTCCAGGTCCGGCAGGGCGATCTTGTAGAGCGTCTTCTGGCCCAGATCGAGGATGGTCTCGACCATCGGGATGACCCGGTGGGCGCGGGCCTCGGCCAGCAGCGACACGTAGTAGCCCCGCGTCATATAGGCGGTGGACCGGGTCAGGTTGATGACCTTCGGATCCCCCCCCTTCAGCATCTGCGGCCGGGCGATGTAGTCCCGGGCGGTGACGAGCTGGCGGCCGTCCGGGTCTCCCTTGAAGTCGCCGATACGGTCGACGACGATGATCCAACCGCTCATTGGGCCTTCCTGCTGAGCACGACCGCGGCCCTGAGCTGGGTGCGGCCGTAGCGGGCCATGCGCTCGAATTCCCGGCGCGGGATCGGGAGATTGGCCTTGGCCGAGGCGCTCTCCATCTCCGTCACCGCGACCCAGGGGTCGTGCACATAGATGAAACGCTCGTCGAAGCCGTTTGCGACCACCCAGTGCGGATTTTTTTCGCCATAGCCTCGGAACAAGCTGATCAGCACGATCGGGATCGCGCCTTCGGCGATCAGGGCGCACATTTCTGGCAATCCCAGGGCACGGTGCACGACTTCGATCTTGCGGCGGGCGCAGCGGGCGCGGAAATCCTCCTGCACCACCGTCATCACCGCCTTCTTGTCCGGGCTGCGCACGCCGTCGAGGAACAACAGGGAATCGTCGCTGACGAAGATCCGCGCCCGCAGGCCACGGTCATGCGCCGCCAGGGCCATGCCATAGGGATCGCAGCCGCCATGGCCCGAGGTCATGTAGATCGTCGTCGCCTCGCGCCACAGCCGCAGCTCGCGCGCGCGGCTCAGCTCCGTCGCCGGGTCCAGGGCCTTGAGCGCCATCAGCAGCGTCGCCGCGCCGCAGGTGAAGTTGGTGGTCTGGGCGTAGTAGGGCACGTGCAGGTCGATCTGCGGCTGCTCCTCGATGCTCAGCCGCTTCTCGAAGCGCAGCGCGTCGGCATGGTCCTCGTAGAAGTCGAGATAGCGCCCGAAATGGCGGTAGCCGCGGTGCTCGTAGAGCGCGATCGCGCTGGCGTTGTCCGGCCGCACCTCGAGCCGCAGGAACAGCGCGCCCTCGCCATGCGCCGCCCGCTCTGCCGCCTCCAGCAGCCGGGCGCCGAGACGGCGGCCGCGCGCCTCCGGATCGACTGCGAGGGAGTAGAGCCGGGCCAGCGCCGTGGTCCGGCGCAGCAGCACCAGGGCGTAGCCGAGCAGCCGGCCACCATCCTCCGCCACCAGGCAGACGGAATGTCCCCTGGTCAGCAGGTGCAGGAAGCTGCGCCGGCTGATCCGGTCATGGTCGAAGGCACGGGATTCGATCTCCAGCAGCCGCGGCACGTCGTCGGGCGTGGCGATCCGGAGGGTCTCGGCGTTCGGGGCGGCAGAGCGGTCGTCGGGCATCGCGCGGTCGAATCTTCGACTGGTTATCGCGCCGATGCAGACCCGGCACCAGGGGCTATTCGGAGATTGCGGAGAATTCATCCGACCGCCACGGAAAGCTGTGCCATTTTGCGCCGCCATGACCGCCAGCAACACCGCCCTGCCCCGTCCCCGCAGCCGATTCGCGCCGCTCTATGGCGGCCTGCGGGTCGCCATAGCGCTGCTGTGGCTGGTGCTGCTGCTCGGCGTGCCCTCGGCCCCCGATCGCTGGCAGGTCTACGGCCTCGCCTCGGTGCCGGTCGAGCTGGCGGTGCTGGTCGCCGCCCTGGTGGTGCTGCCGCCGCTGCGCCGGTCGCGCGCCCTCGCCGCGGCGCTCGGCGGGCTCGGGCTGCTGGTCGCGGTGATCAAGCTGGCCGACGTCGCCACCCAGGTCTCGTTCGGCCGGCCGGTCAGCCTCTATGTCGACCGGCTGCTGCTGGTCAACGGCATGCATCTGGCGAACGGGGTGCTTGGCGCCTTCGGCCTGATCGGCATAACCCTCGGGGTGGTCGTCGCCGGGTGGTGCGTGTGGTGGGCGACATCCCGGTCGGTGCGGGTGCTGCAGCAGGCCCTGTCCGACTCGCCGTCCGGCCGCGGTACCGCCAGCGGGCTGGCGGCGCTGGTGATCCTCGGCTTCGCCATCGGCCAGGCCGTGCCGGACGCCTATGGCCCGGCCCGCCCGGTGAACGACAATGCCAGCTTCATGGTCGCCGACCAGGTCCGGCGCCTGATCCCGGCCCTGGCCATGCAGGGCCGGTTCCGGGCCGAAGAGGCGGTGGACCCGCTGGTCGGCGGGGTGTCGCGGACACCCCTGGCCGGGCTGGGCGGCGCTGACGTCACCGTCGTCTTCCTCGAATCCTACGGCCGCAGCGCGCTGGAGGATCCGCGCTTCGACGCCCTGCCCAAGGCGGCGCTGGCCGAGATGGGTCCGAAGCTGGCCGCCGCCGGGGTTTACACCGCCTCCGGCTGGCTGGCCTCGCCGACCCGCGGCGGCCAGTCCTGGCTGGCGCATGCGACGCTGGCCAGCGGCATGCAGATCGACGACCAGATGCGCTACGACCTGCTGGTCACCGGCCGGCGCATGACCCTGTCCCGCCTGTTCGCCAAGGCCGGCTACCACACCGGGCTGATCGCCCCGGCGGTGACCGGTGGCGAGCCCGAGGCGAAGACCTTCTACGGTTTCGACCAGACCCTGTTCGCCGACGACCTCGGCTATGCCGGCCCGCCCTTCGGCTGGGTGACGATGCCGGACCAGTACACCCTGGCCGCCTATGACCGCTGGCAGCGGCAGCAGCCCAAGCCCCTGTTCAGCGAGGTGGTGCTGGTGTCGAGCCACGCGCCCTGGACCCCGGTGCCGGCGATGGTCGATGACTGGAGCAAGATCGGCGACGGCAGCCTGTACCGGACCCTGCCCGCCACGGGCGGCACGCCCGAGGAGGTGTGGAGCGACCCGGATACGATCCGCGCCCAATACGGCCTGTCCATGGCCTATTCGCTGCGCGCGGTGCTGGACTATGCCGGCCGCGTCATGGGCGACCACACGCTGATGATCGTGCTGGGCGACCATCAGCCGGCGCCGATCGTGACCGGGCCCGGCACGCCGCGCGACGTGCCGGTGCATGTCTTCAGCCGCGACGCGGACCTGGTGGCCCGGTTCCGCGAATGGGGCTTCGTCGACGGGCTCAATCCGCCGGCCACCGGGCCGGTGGCGCCGATGGCGACATTCCGGGATGCGTTCACGCGGTCCTTCTCCCCGTAAAAGCGAACCAATCTCGCGTGTCAATCTGTGAAAATGCAGATCAGCACCTGCCGCTGCGCCTGGGTTCGCCAGCTTCTGCGCCGGCTTCGAAGCCGTTAGGTTACGGCCGGAACAAATTCACGAAGGTTGCGTTGATCGAACGGCTTCGGCATGCGGCGGCGGCAGGATCGCCACGGGCCGGAGCCGGGTTGTGGGGGCTTGGGCCGTGCGGGGCGCAGCCGGCGTCGCGCAGGATCGCCTTTGTCCACGAACCGCCACAATCGCGGTCAATCGTGCTGTTATGTTGCAGTGCAAAAAGAATCCGGTGGTGGTGACGTGGAGCTGAGCAGACGCCAGATCTTGATGGCAACGACCGCGCTGGCGGCGTCGTCCCTGTTCGGCGCCATGCGACCGGCCATCGCCGCCCCCAGCCTGGGCGAGACCACGCCGTTCAGCATGACTTGGCTGGTCGACCGGGCGAAGACCGTGTCGCAGGCCCCCTTCGTGCCGCCGGACGAGAATCTGCCGGCCGAGATCACCCAGCTGACCTACGACCAGCATCGGGCGATCCGCTTCCTGCCCGAGCAGGCGCTGTGGCGGCCGGAGAACCTGCCGTTCCAGATGCAGTTCTTCCATCTCGGCGCGCTGCTGGACAAGCCGGTCCACATCTTCCAGGTCGACGGCTACCAGGCGCGCGAGGTGCTGTACCGCCAGGACCTGTTCGACCTGGGCGGCAACAAGTTCCCGGACACGCCGTCCGATCATCTCGGCTTCGCCGGCTTCCGGCTGCACTACGCGATCAACCGGCCGGAGTTCCTGGACGAGATCGCGGTGTTCCTGGCCGCCAGCTATTTCCGCTGCCTGGGCCGCAAGAACATCTACGGCCTGTCCGCCCGTGGCCTGGCGATCGACACCGGCTCGACCCGCGGCGAGGAATTCCCGGTCTTCCGCCAGTTCTGGGTCGAGACGCCGGCGCCGGACGCCAAGCAGATCCGGATGTACGCCCTGCTCGATAGCCCCGGCATCACCGGCGCCTACAGCTTCCTGATCAAGCCGGGCGAGATCACCACGGTCGACATCGAGGCGACGCTGTACCCCCGCCACCCGATCGAGAAGCTCGGCATCGCGCCGCTGACGAGCATGTTCCTGTTCGGGCCGCAGGACCACCGGACCTTCGACGACTTCCGGCCGGAGGTGCATGACAGCGATGGACTGTCGATGTGGAGCGGTGCCGGCGAGTGGATCTGGCGGCCGCTGCGCAACCCGTCGCGCCTGCTGATCAGCTCGTTCATGGACGAGAATCCGCGCGGCTTCGGGCTGATGCAGCGCCAGCGCTCCTACAGCAGCTACCAGGACCTGGAGGCGATGTATGAGCGCCGGCCCAGCCTGTGGGTCGAGCCGCTGAGCGGCTGGGGCCCGGGCGTGGTGCAGCTGGTCGAGATCCCGACCGACGCCGAGATCCACGACAACATCGTCGCCTTCTGGGTGCCGAAGACGCCGGTCGACACCGGCCAGGAATGGAAGCTGTCCTACCGGCTGCACTGGGGCATGAACCCGCCGGTCAACAGCGATCGCGGCGCCGTGGTGTCGACCCGCACCGGCGCGGGCGGCGTCTCGGGCAGCGACAGCAAGTCCAGCGACACCCGCAAGTTCGTCATCGACTTCCGCGGCGGCGCGCTTGACTCTCTGCCGCCGGACGCGTCATTGGAAGCCGTGGTCACGGCTTCTGCCGGGGAAATACAGTTCCCCGTCGCACAGCGGAATCCGGAACTCGGCGGCTGGCGGGCCTTCTTCGATCTGAAACCTGCCGGCGACGATCCGGCCGAGCTTCGGTGCTTCTTACGGCAGGGCAGCGATGCCTTGACCGAAACATGGAGTTTCCAATGGACGCCTTGACGACTCATCGGAATCGTCCCATGTCCCAGGTCGGGTTACACACCCCGGTCAACATCAATATGCCAGACGACGTCATCGCCTTCTTCCAGGGCCTGGGATTCACTGATCCGGCCGCACTGTCCGGCGCGATCGAGACGGCGTTCTGCGACGTCGATCCGGCGTCGATGCCGGCCCCCGCTTTGCTGGACCATGCCCGCCGCCGCACCGCCGACTGGTTCGCCGTGGTGCTGAACCGCAGCGAGCGCGACGACGACGCCGTGCTGACCATCGGCCGTGCCGCTTATCTGCTGACCGACGCCGCCCGCCGCTGGCCCGAGCACTTCCTGTCCGAGGACCCGCTGCCGCAGGCGATGGAGCAGGCGCTGCGCCGCGTCTCGCCGGTGCCAGTGCCGCGCGCCAAGCCGACGCCGATGCTGGACCAGCCGCTGGACCCGGTCTGGGCCGGCGAGCCCCTGAAGCGCATCTTCGGATGGTGGTCGCCCGAGGCTGCCGAGCGGCGCCCGGCCTGACGGAAAGGCGATTTCCTAGCCGATGACCGGACTCGAAGCGGCGTCCTACGCCTCCGCGGCCCGCTGGCGCCGCCTCGCTGTCTTCGGCGCGACGGCGCTGTCGACCCTGGCCGCCGCCTTCGCCCTCTACCGGTTCCTGTCGGTCGGCGGCGTCACCGGGCTGGAGCTGGCCCTGGTGGTGATGTTCGCCATCAACTTCTCGTGGATCGCGCTGTCCTTCTGGACCGCCCTGCCCGGCTTCCTGACCCTGCTGCTGCGCTGGGGCCAGCCCGGCCTGATCTGGCCGCAGGGGGCCGAGGCGGTGGCGCCGCTGAAGAGCCGCACCGCGGTGCTGATGCCGATCTACAACGAGGACACGACCGGCATCTACGCCAACCTGCAGGCGATCCATGACAGCCTGGCGCGGACCGGCCATCTCGGCGCCTTCGACATCTTCATCCTGAGCGACACCACCAACCCCGACGTCTGGGTGGCGGAGGAGATCGGCTGGAGCGCGCTGTGCCGCCGCACCGAGGGCAGCGGCCGCATCTTCTACCGCAAGCGCCGGCACAACGTCGCCAAGAAGGCCGGCAACATCGCCGATTTCTGCACCCGCTGGGGCGCCCGCTACGACTTCATGGTGGTGCTGGACGCCGACAGCCTGATGGCCGGCGACACGCTGGTCACCATGGCCCGGCTGATGCAGGCCAACCCGCGCGCCGGCATCATCCAGGCGCCGCCGCTGGTGGTGAACCGCAACACGCTCTGGGCCCGGATGCAGCAGTTCGCCGGCAGCCTGTATGGCCCGATCGTCGGCGCCGGCCTGGCCTTCTGGCAACTCGGCGACGGCAATTACTGGGGCCACAACGCGATTATCCGCACCCGCGCCTTCATCGAGAGCTGCGGCCTGCCGATCCTGTCCGGGCGGCCGCCCTTCGGCGGCCACATCCTGTCGCATGACTTCGTCGAGGCGGCGCTGATCCGGCGCAACGGCTGGACCGCCTGGCTGGTGCCGGAGCTCGGCGGCAGCTACGAGGAATGCCCGCCGACGATGATCGACCACGCCAAGCGCGACCGGCGCTGGTGCCAGGGCAACATGCAGCATCTGCGCGTCCTGGTGGCGCGCGGCCTGCACCCCCTCTCCCGCCAGCACATGGCGATGGGGGTGATGAGCTACGTCTCGTCGCCGCTGTGGCTGATCTTCATCTGCATCGGCATGCTGACGGCGCTGGAGCACAAGCTGGAGATCCCGGTCTATTTCCCGCAGGGCGAGGCGCTGTTCCCGGTCTGGCCGGTGCAGGACCAGACGCTGGCGGTGCGTCTCTTGGTGATCTCCTTCCTGATGCTGATGGCGCCGAAGATCTTCGGCTGGACGCTGCTGCTGTTCGACCGCCGCCTGGCGGCCGGCTATGGCGGCCCCTTCCGGGCGCTGCTGAGCCTGCTGTTCGAGACCTTCTTCTCGATCTTCCAGGCACCGGTGATGATGCTGTTCCACTCCAGCTTCGTGCTGCAGGCCTTCCTCGGCCGGGACAGCGGCTGGGGCACGCAGTCGCGCGACGACCGCGGCACCACCTGGGCCGACGCGGTGCAGATGCATCGCGGCCACACCATCTTCGGCGCCGTGCTGGGCGTGGTGGCGCTGTGGATCTCGCCGTCGATGCTGGCCTGGCTGTCGCCGCTGGTGATCGGCCTGCTGCTGTCGATCCCGCTGTCGGTGATCACCTCACGCCACTCCACCGGTGTCTGGGCCCGCAAGCTCGGCCTGCTGGTGACGCCGGAGGAGCGGCAGAAGCCGCAGATCGTGATCGAGGCGACGGCCCTGGGCGAGCAGCTCTCGGCCGCCACCAAGCCGATCGAGGACGGGCTGGCGATGGTGATCCGCGACCCGCTGGCCAACGCCATCCACATGACGCTGCTGACCGGGGCGCCCGAGGCCGGGCACGAGGACCCGAAGCTGGTCGAGACGGCGCGGCGCAAGCTGACCGCCGGCGGCCCCGGCACGCTCGCCACCGGCACCCTCAGCCGCGACGAGAAGATGGCGCTGCTGTTCGACCCGCGGTCCCTGAGCGAGCTGCACCTGACCGCCCTGGCCGGCGGCCGCCTGCAGGCCGCGCCAAGGGCCTGAACCAGAACGAGACCTATCACGTTGCCTCTCCCGCCAGGCGGGAGAGGTTACGCGACAGGTCTTACCGCCCCTCCCCTCACGCCCACTCCGCGACCGGCTTGCTGCGAACCTCCAGGCTGCGGGGCACGGTCACCCAGTCGAGGAAGGCGGTGTTCCAGCCGGCCGCCTCGGCGATCATGCGCAGGTCGTCGGGCGCGGGCAGCGATGCCGCCAGCGCCGCCTGGCCGAGGCCCAGGGACGGCCGCGCCAGGGTGGCCAGCAGCGTCTCGCCGGCGCCGATCCGGCCGACCAGGGCCGGCACCGAGGCCTGCGGGAACACCAGATGGGTGTTCGGCGCCACATCCGCCTCGACCGCGCGGCGCAGCCCGCCGAGATCGGCCAGGCTGGAGGCGTGGCCGTCGGCGACGGCGATGGTCAGGCCCTGCGGCCCCGGATCCCGGCCGTCGAAGGCCTGCTTCAGCTTGCCGCGCGTGCGGCTGTGCGCCGGCACGGCGTGGCCGGATTCGATCACCGACAGCGGCGCGTCGGACGCGATGCGGTGCAGCCGCAGCTCCCAGTCGCCGGCAAAGCCCTGCAGCGTCGTCACCTTGACCCCGGCCAAAGGCTGCCAGACCGTCTCGATCCAGCCTTCGCCGGTGCGGGATGCGGTCAGCGCCCCGCGGGCCCGGAACTCCTGCCCGTCGCGGCTGACCGCCAGGATGTTGTCGCCGCAGAAGCCATGCCCCAGCCAGCGGTCGCCTTCCACCGCCAGGCCGAAGCGCGAGGAGTAGGCGAGCTTGCCGTATTTGTCGACCGAGCCGCGCATCTCCAGGCGCACCGGGCCGGCGGGCAGCGCCACCACGTCGCCGCCGCTGCGCCGCACCACCATCGAGGCGCCGCGCAGCGTGGCGGTGCCGTCCGGTGCGTCGAGATCCTCCTCCTTCGCCGTCCAGAACGGATGGCTGTCCGGCAGGGCCAGCGGCAGGAAGGCCTTGAACGCCCAGTAGGGCGAGCCGGGGGAGTTGTACTCCTCGCTCATCAGGTAGTTCGGCCAGCGGTAGCCGACCGGCAGGCGGCCGGCGGCGTCGAGGATCGGCTGCTGCATCCACCAGCGGATCTGCCGGGCCCACAGGCCGCGGATCTGGCCCCAGGGCAGCGCCTCGACCCCGGCATAGGCCAGGGCGCCCCAGAACCCGGCCATGGCGAAGCGGTAGGTCAGCGACCGGCCGATCGCCAGCGCCGCGCCGTCGGCCCCGAACCAGTGGCGGAAGCCCTGGGCGAAGGCGGTGGCGCGATCCTTGTAGGCCTGGGCCCGCGCCGGATCCTGCTCGGCCCGATGGGCGGCGTAGATCAGCCCGTAGAAATGCAGCGCGAAGCCGTTGTAGTGGTCGATCCAGCCGCCCTCGCCGTCGCCGTACCAGCCCTCGGCGCCGATGAACTGGTCGATCCGATTCAGGTGCCGGTCGCGCGAGGCGGTGTCGATGCCGACGCCCACCCGCTCCAGCCCCAGCCCGGCCATCACCGGGAAGAAGTGCCAGTTGTTGTCGGCCATCTGCACCGACTGGATGCCGCCCAGCCATTCGGCCGTCCGGCGCTTCGCCACCTCCGGCAGCGGGTCCCACAGCCGGTCCGGCGCCAGCGCCAGGGCGAAGCCGAGAGCCGCCATCTCGACCGCGCGCTGGTCGGTGTCGGTCACCGCCTCCCAGTACTCCGGGTGGTCGGGGTCGGTGCCGCTGGCCAGCCCGTCGCGGAACTTGTCCCAGAAGTCGAAGCCGCCGCCGCCGGCATGCAGCGGCGCCAGACCCCAGAGCGGCCTGGCATAACCCTCGAACCACTGCGCCTTGCGGTTGAAATGGGCGGAATCCAGGCCCAGCCGGATCTGCGCCCGGCCCTCGCTGAAGCCGCTTTCGAGCGGCGCGGTCAGGTCGCGCAACAGGCGCTGGATATCGGCCCGGCTGGCCAGCGGATTGGCACGGATGCGGTCGGAGGTCGTGTCGGTCATCGGGATGCCCAGAGTAGGCCGCGGCGCAGGATCTCGCGCATCTGCGGGTGTTCGAACTCGCGCACGACATGGCCCAGCGCGGTGTAGAACACCCGCCCGGCGCCGTAGCGCTTCTTGTACACGACCGGCATGGTGACGCCGTCGATCCAGGGGGCGTGCTCGCCCGAGAAGGTGGTGGTGGCCAGCACCTCCACGATCGGGTCGACATGCAGGTAGTACTGTTCCGACAGGTAATCGAAATCCCCGATCCCCGCCATCACCGGGTCGTCCGGCCGGGTGACGTTGACCCGGAACGGGATGATGTTGCCGGGATGCGCCACCCATTGGCAGCCGGCCATGAAGTGGAAGCCCACCGCCTCGCGGAACGACCCGGCCAGGCCGCCATGATAGCCGGCGATGCCCACCCCGCCCTGGATCGCGGCCAGCAGGTTGTCCAGCGGCTCCTTGGCGATCGCGGC
>JAEKLZ010000055.1 GCA_019508225.1 Inquilinus limosus
AGAAGGGAGGAATGGCAGCCATCCTCAGCGCAGCAGATCCGCTTCCAAAGCCCCGGCTTTCGGCGCCTCGCCGAGGCGCAGGCGGTAGACTTGCGTGTTCTCCAGCACGCGCTGAACGTAGCTGCGCGTCTCCGGCAACGGGATGGATTCGATCCAGTCCACCACCTGCTCCGGCGTCTTCGACGGCGTCGGCGCCCAGGTGTCGACCCGGCCGAAGCCGGCATTGTAGGCGGCGATCGCCCGCGGCCAGTTGCCGTCGTAGCGCCGGATCAGATCGGCCAGATAGCGGCTGCCGAGGCGGAGATTGTGCTCCGGATCGCCGCTGAGCATGCCGGTGGTGTGGTCGATGCCCAGCGACTGGGCGACGTCGCGGGCGGTACCGGGGCGCAGCTGCATCAGCCCGATCGCCCCGGCGCTGGAGACGGCGGTGCTGTTGAACTCGCTCTCCTGCCGCGCCAGGCCCAGCACCAGGGCCGGTGGCAGGCCGCTCAGATCATCCGGCATGGCCACCAGCGGATAGGCGGCGTCGACCACGGTCAGGCCTTCGCGCGCAGCGGCCTTGGCGGCGCGGACCGCGACGAAGGGGTATTTCAGCGAGGACGCCAGCGTCGCCAGCAGCCGGTTCTTCTCCGCCGTGTCGGCGTCGACCATCAGCTTGCGCAGGAACAGGTCGGCCCGATCACGCTGGCCGATGGCGTCGAGCAGCCGGGCGGCTCGGGCCAGATCGCCGCCATAGGCCGCCACGGCCTGGTCGCTCGGCGTCGCCGAGACGGGCAGGGCGGCGATGCTGGGCTGGTCCAGCTTGTCGGCGGCGAGTTGGCCGTAGAAGGTCAGCGTCTGCTTCGCCGCGGTCCGGTACCAGTCCGCCGCCTTCTGCTTGTGCCCGGCCGCCTCATGCGCCCGGCCGGCCCAGTAGGCGCCGCGCGCCAGGCTGATCGGCATCGAGACGTCGCCATACAGCTTCTCGAAATGCTCGACCGCGTCGGCGGGGCGGTCGAGGAAGCGCAGCGCCAGCCAGCCGGCCAGGAAATCCTTGTCGGCCCGATCCCCCGGGTCGCTCTGCTCGCGCGCCGTGACCAGCTGGTAGGCCCGGGCGTAGGACTGCTCGTCGAACAGCCGGCGGGCGATGATGTGCCGCTCCAGCCACCAGGCCTTGCCATGGGCCGAGGTCTTCGGCTGCTGCGCCAGCATCTCGATGGCGCCGGCCTCGTCGTCGTTGCGGCGGCGCCAGCGGGTGCGCTCGTACAGGATGCCCTCGTCCTGCAGCAGCTTGGCCGGCAGGGCCCGCACCGCGGCCGAGGCGTCAGGCATCCGCGCCATCAGCTTCAGCCGGGCATCGGCCAAGGCGCGCCGGTCGCCGGAGACGCGGGGCAGCATGCGCCGCGCCTCCTCGATCCGCTCGGCCCACAGCAGCGCGTCCAGCCGGGCCCAGTGGTCGTCCGGCCCCAGCAGGCTGCCGAAGCGGGTCAGGAACTCGGTCTCCTGCGACCCGGTCACCGTCAGGCTGCGCCAGGTATCGCGGGCCCAGATCCGGGCGCGGATCGGGTCGCTGGCCTGCAGCGCCGTGCCGAAATGCAGCGCGCCCTCGGCGGTCAGCGGGGCGAAGGCATCGAACCAGGCTACCACCGCGTCGGCCGGCAGCCCGTCCGGCATCGTCCGCTCGGCCCGGCGGCGCATGGCCTGGACGTTCGGCCAATCCGGGTTGCGGACGACGAAGGCGGCGAGGTCCTCGAAGCCGGCCGTGCTGTCGGCGCGCGACAGGTCGGCCCAGGTCGCCAGCCGGCCGACCAGGGTGGTCGCCATCTGGCTCTCGACCGTCCGCACCACGTCCCAGCCGTTGCGGTCGACGGCGAAGAACAGCGCCTGCGCCGCCTTGATCTCGGCCGGCGTGGCCGGCTGGGCCAGGGCCGGGGCGGTGCTGATCAGCAGCAGCGCCGCGGCGGCGAGAGCCCTGCGCTTGCCGGCCCGCACCACAGCGGCTATGACACTGCGTTTACCATTCCAAAGCCCACGGAAGCTTCCATGTTCAAGGGATCGATCGTCGCCCTGATTACGCCGTTCACCGAGAGCGGGGTGGACGAGAAAGCCTTCCAGGGCTTCGTCGACTGGCAGATCCGCGAGGGCACCCAGGGCGTCGTGCCCTGCGGCACCACCGGCGAGTCCCCGACGCTGAGCCACCCCGAGCACGAGCGGGTGGTCGAGCTCTGCGTCGAGGTCGCCAAGGGCCGCGTCCCGGTGATCGCCGGCACCGGCTCGAACTCGACCGAGGAGGCGATCTCCCTGACCCGGCACGCGCAGAAGGCCGGCGCGGATGCCGCGCTGGTCGTCACGCCCTACTACAACAAGCCGACGCAGGAAGGTCTCTACCAGCATTACAGGGCCATCCATGACGCGGTCGATCTGCCGATCGTGATCTACAATATCCCGGGCCGCAGCGTGGTCGACATGTCGATCGACACCATGGCCCGCCTGGCCGAGCTGCCGCGCATCGTCGGGGTCAAGGACGCGACCGCCGACCTGGTGCGGCCGCTGGCGACGCGGCTTCGGATCGGTCCCGAGTTCTGCCAGCTTTCGGGCGAGGATGCCACTGCCACGGCATTCCTGGCGCAGGGCGGCCATGGTTGCATCTCGGTCACGGCCAATGTCGCGCCGCGGCTCTGCGCCGAGATGCATGCCGCCTGGGCCGAGGGCAATCTGAAGCGGATGGAGGCGATCCGCGACCTGCTGATGCCGCTGCACCGGGCGCTGTTCCTGGAGACCAGCCCGGGGCCGGTGAAGTACGGCGCCAAGTTGCTCGGCCTGTCCGACGACCGCGTCCGGCTGCCGCTGGTGCCGCCGGGCGAGGCGACCCGGGCGGCGATGCGCGAGGCGATGGTCTTCGCCGGCCTGATCAACTGACCGGAGCGGATTCAGAATCATGGCACAGCCGAAGACCCCGGGCCGCCTTGTCGCGCAGAACCGGCGGGCGCGGCACGACTACTTCATCGACGAGAATGTCGAGGCCGGCATCATCCTGGTCGGGACCGAGGTGAAGTCGCTGCGCGAGGGCCGCGGCAACCTGCAGGATGCCTATGCCGGCGAGATGCAGGGCGAGCTGTACCTGTTCAACGCCCATATCCCGGAATACGGACCGGCCCAGCGCTTCAACCACGAGCTGAAGCGGCCGCGCAAGCTGCTGGTACGCAAGCGCGAGCGGGACAAGCTCCTGGGGAAGGTGAAGCGGGACGGGATGACCCTGATCCCGCTGTCGATCTATTTCAATGACCGCGGTTTCGCCAAGGTCGATCTGGGCCTGGCCCGGGGCAAGAAGGCGCATGACAAGCGCGAGACCATCAAGGCGCGGGATTGGCAGCGCGAAAAAGCGCGCGTCCTGCGCGACCGCGGCTGATCGCGGCAGGCCGGTTCCCTCACGGGGAAACCGGCCTGAGCCACATCAGGCCGTGCGGGCGTAGCTGCCGGCCTGCTGCGCCGGCTCCTCGCCGGCATCATCGCCCTCGACCGGGGCGGCCTGGGTGCGGTTCGGGGCATTCATGCGCTGGATGTGCGGCGATAGCTCGGCCAACTCGACAAAATTGTCGGCCTGACGGCGCAGCTCGTCCGACACCATCGGCGGGCTCGACTTGATGGTCGACACCACGGTGACGCGGACGCCCTTGCGCTGGATCGCCTCGACCAGCCGCTTGAAATCGCCATCGCCGGAGAACAGCAGGATGTGATCGGCCCGGTCGGCCATCTCCAGCGCGTCGATCGCGAGGTCGATGTCGACGTTGCCCTTGACCCGGCGCCGACCCTGGCTGTCGGTATATTCGCGCAACGGCTTGGTTACCATGCTGTAGCCGTTGTAGTCGAGCCAGTCGATCAGCGGACGGATGGGAGAATATTCCTGATCCTCGATCAGCGTGGTATAATAGAAGGCGCGGATCAGGCGGCCCTTCTTGGCGAACAGGTCGAGCAGCCGGCGATAGTCGATATCGAAACCAAGCGAACGGGCGGCGCCATAAAGGTTCGCGCCGTCAATGAATATTGCGAGCCGTTCTTCCTTATAGAAAATCATGTGCTTTCCTTCGCGGCAGGGGACAGGTGACAGATTGGGTTCGCTACCTAGTTTGCAAGGAGCGGTCAACGCCGTTCGCGACGAGGCTTGCGCATTCGTCGCATCTGCGGTACGTCGTCCGCCCCTCGGTATAACAAAGATGCGGCCGTTGCGTTGCATCCATCGTGTCACGATTCTATCGTCGTGACGGTTTTTGTGCAGGAGCGATAGCCCATGGCTCGCGTCACCGTCGAGGATTGCGTCCTCAAGATCCCGAACCGGTTCGATCTGGTCCTGATGGCGGCCCAGCGCGCCCGCGACATTTCGTCCGGCGCCTCGCTGACCATCGACCGCGACGACGACAAGAACCCGGTCGTCGCGCTGCGTGAGATCGCCGACGAGACGGTCCCGCTGGCGAGCCTGGAGGAGGCCCTGGTCAAGGGCCATCAGAAGCTGGCCGAGATCGACGAGGCCGATGAGGAGATCATCGAGCTGATGGCCGGTGAGGAGGAGTGGCTCAAGGCCGGCGTGGCACCGCAGAGCCCGGCGGCCGCCGTCGGCTCGGACGAGGAGTCCACCTTCGGCATCGAAACCGCCGAGGACGAGGCCGAGGAGGGCGAGACCGCCGAGGACGAAGACGGCCGCGGCGACCTGGAAATCGGCTCCACCGAAGACGAAGTCTGATCCCAGCGGAACTGCCCGGCATGGTGTCAGGCCGTCTGCCGGGAGAATGATGATGCGGCTTGACCGGTCAGGCGAAGGCATGGCTGCCGCGCGCGTGCCGAATTTGATCCACACCGCGATCGGTTGTGGTTCAACATATTATCCGGATGGGCGCCGGGACGCCCGTCCGGGAGAATCGCATATGGATCGGTGGCGCGCGGAATGATCCGCCAATATGAGCTGGTCGAGCGTGTCAAGGCTTACGACCCTTCGGCGGACGAGGATCTGATCAACCGCGCCTACGTCTATTCGATGAAGGCGCATGGGTCGCAGAAGCGTGCCTCGGGCGACCCCTATTTCGTCCATCCGATCGAGGTCGCCGGCATCCTCGCGGGCATGAAGCTCGACACCGGCTCGATCGTCACCGGCCTGCTGCACGACACGGTCGAGGACACCGGCGCGACGCTGAGCGAGCTCGAGGGCCTGTTCGGGCGCGAGACGGCGCAGCTGGTCGACGGCGTCACCAAGCTGTCCAAGCTGGAGCTGCAGAGCGACCAGTCCAAGCAGGCGGAGAATTTCCGCAAGCTGGTCCTGGCGATGTCCAAGGACATCCGGGTGCTGCTGGTCAAGCTGGCGGACCGGCTGCACAACATGCGCACCCTCGGCGCCTTCAACAACGAGGAGAAGCGCCGCCGGATCGCCCGCGAGACGCTGGAGATCTACGCGCCGCTGGCCGAGCGCATCGGCATGCACGGCATGCAGGAGGAGCTGGAGGACCTGGCCTTCGCCCAGCTCCATCCGGATGCGCGCGAGAGCATCGTCCGCCGCCTGACCCAGCTGCGCGAGGAAAGCCAGGACGTCGTCTCCAAGATCATCGCCGAGCTGCAGCGCGTGCTGGAGGAGGGTGGGCTGAAGGCCGCCGTGCTCGGCCGCGAGAAACGTCCCTATTCGATCTGGCGCAAGATGCAGCGCAAGAACATGGCGTTCGAGCAGCTGACCGACATCATGGCCTTCCGGATCGTGGTCGAGACCGAGGGCGACTGCTACCACGCGCTCGGGCTGATCCACAGCCGCTACGCCTCGCTGCCGGGCCGCTTCAAGGACTATATCTCGACGCCGAAGCCGAACGGCTACCGGTCGCTGCACACCGCGGTGATCGGCCCGATGCGGCAGCGCATCGAGGTCCAGATCCGCACCGGCGACATGCAGGAGATCGCGGAGCTCGGCGTCGCCGCGCACTGGGCCTACAAGCAGGGTGAGCGGCCCCAGGACGGCACCCAGTACCGCTGGTTGCGCGACCTGCTCGACATCGTCGACCAGGCGCAGAAGCCCGAGGAGTTCCTGGAGCACACCAAGCTGGCCCTGTTCCAGGACCAGGTGTTCTGCTTCACCCCGAAGGGCGCGGTGATCGCCCTGCCGCAGGGCGCGACGCCGGTCGACTTCGCCTATGCCGTGCACAGCCAGATCGGCGACACCTGCGTCGGCGCCCGGGTCAACGGCCGGATGGTGACGCTGCGCCACCTGCTGCAGAACGGCGACCAGGTCGAGATCATCACCTCCAAGACCTCGACGCCGTCGCCGGAATGGGAGCGGTTCGTCGCCACCGGCAAGGCGCGGGCCTGCATCCGGCGCTTCATCCGCGGCCAGCAGCATGACGAGCACGCCAAGCTGGGCCGGTCGATGCTGCAGGGCGTGTTCCGGCAGGAGGGCTACGAGTTCTCCGACAAGGCGCTGGAAGGCGTCCTGAAGATCTTCAAGGCCGCCGAGCCCGACGACATCCTGGCCAATGTCGGGGCCGGGGTGCTGGGCGCGCGCGATGTGTTCCACGCCGTGTTCCCGGGCCATCGTGCCCAGGTGCAGCAGGAGAAGGAGCGGTCGGGCAAGGTCGTACCGTTGACCCGGGCGCGCAAGGCCGCGACGGGCGCCCCGGGGGCCATCCCGATCCGCGGCCTGATCCCGAACCTCGCCGTGCACTATGCCCGCTGCTGCCACCCGATCCCGGGCGACCGCATCGTCGGCATCGTCACCACCGGCAAGGGCGTGACCATCCACACCATCGACTGCGACACGCTGGAGAGCTTCTACAACGCGCCGGAGCGCTGGCTCGACGTCAGCTGGGATGCCGGCGTCGACACGGTCGAGGACCATGTCGGCCGGATCCAGGTGACGATCAGCAACGAGCCGGGCAGCCTGGGCACGCTGACCACCGTGATCGGCAAGAACGGCGGCAACATCATCAACCTGAAGATCACCAGCCGCTCGGTCGATTTCTTCGAGATCCTGATCGACATCGACGTCAAGGACGTCAAGCACCTGACCAACATCATCGCCGCCCTGCGCGCCATGCCCGTGATCAGCGCGGTGGACCGTGCGCGCAGCCGCTGATTTTTCCCCGTCCGGTGCGGCTGCGACCACGTCGCCCCTGCCGGTGATTGATTTCCCCTCGCCGCCGGACCATACAAGGGCGCCATGAGCCAGCATCAAAAGTCGGTCGAGATGTCGAAGAAGCAGGGTGGATGGGTCGAAACCATCCTGACCGTGGTCTATGCGATCGCGATCGCCTTCGGCATCCGCACCGTGGCCTTCGAGCCGTTCAACATCCCGTCCGGCTCGATGATCCCGACGCTGCTGGTGGGCGACTACCTGTTCGTGTCGAAATTCTCCTACGGCTACAGCGCCCAGACGATCGCCTTCGGCCTGCCGCTGTTCGACGGCCGGATCCTGGGCAGCCCGCCGGCCCGCGGCGACGTCGCCGTGTTCCGCCTGCCGAAGGACACCTCGGTCGACTACGTCAAGCGCGTGATCGGCCTGCCGGGCGACCGGGTCAAGGTCACCGGCGGGCGGCTCTACATCAACGGCCAGATGGCCGAGCGCCGCGAGATCGAGCCCTTCGCGATGACCGCCCAGTTCGGCCAGCGCATCGTCTACCACCAGTATATCGAGACGCTGCCGGGAACCGACGGCAACCCGCCGGTCGAGCACCGCATCCTGGAGATCGGCGACAACCAGCCCTATGACGACACGCCGGAATACCAGGTGCCGGCCGGCCACTATTTCATGATGGGCGACAACCGCGACAACAGCCTGGATAGCCGGGCCGATGTCGGCTACGTGCCGGTCGAGAACTTCGTCGGCCGGGCCGAGTTCCTGTGGTTCAGCCTCGACGACGCCAGCTTCTGGCAGGTCTGGAAATGGCCATTCGCGCTCCGCTTCAGCCGCATGTTCACGGGGATCCACTGATCGCCGGGACGGAAGAGGGCCTCGACGCGTTCGCCCGGCGGATCGGCCACGCCTTCCGCGAGCCGATGCTGCTGGTCGAGGCGCTGACGCATCCCAGCGTCAGCGGCCAGAAGCGGCGTATCGCCAGGCACGGCTATGAGCGGCTGGAGTTCCTCGGCGACCGGGTGCTGGGCCTGGTCATCGCCGAGTGGCTGCTGGAGCGCTTCCCGAAGGAGGATGAGGGCGCGATCGCCAAGCGCCATGTCGCCCTGGTGCGGCGCGAGGCGCTGGTCGAGGTGGCCCAGGCGATCGGCCTCGGCCGCCATCTCGTGCTGTCGCCCGGCGAGGAGGTGGTCGGCCGCGAGAACCCGGGCATCCTGGCCGATGCCTGCGAGGCGGTGATCGGCGCGCTCTACCGCGACGGCGGGCTGCTGGCCGCGGCCAGCTTCATCCGCCAGGGCTGGGCCGGCTTCATCGACCGCCACGCCGCCCCGCCGCAGGATCCGAAATCGGCGCTGCAGCAATGGGCGCTCGCCCGCGGCCTGCCCCTGCCGCGCTATGTCGAGGTGTCGCGCGGCGGCAGCGACCACCTGCCGGTCTTCGAGATCCGCGTCGAGATCGAAGGCCAGCCGGCCGCCGCCGCCAGCGGCCCGTCCAAGCGGGTGGCCGAGCGCGACGCCGCCGCCGCCCTTCTGCAAAGGCTCTCCGCATGACCGAAACCGCGACGCGCTGCGGGTTCGTCGCCCTGATCGGCGCCCCCAACGCCGGCAAGTCGACCCTGCTCAACACCCTGGTCGGCACCAAGGTCGCCATCGTCTCGCCGAAGGTGCAGACCACGCGCAGCCGGGTGCTCGGCATCCTCACCGAGGGCGCGGCCCAGATCGTGTTCGTCGACACCCCCGGCATCTTCAAGCCGCGCCGCCGGCTCGACCGCGCCATGGTCGCGGCGGCCTGGGGCGGGGCGGCGGAGGCCGATCTGGTGCTGCTGCTGGTCGATTCATCGCTGAAGGGCGTGCGCGAGGAGACCCGCGGCATCGTCGAGAAGCTGGCGCAGACCCAGCGCAAGGCGATCCTGATCCTGAACAAGATCGACGCCGTCCGGCACGAGGTGCTGCTGACGCTGGCCGCCGACCTCAACGCCTCGGGCGTGTTCACCGATACCTTCATGATCTCGGCCCTGACCGGCAGCGGCGTCAACGACCTGCGCCGCCACCTGGCCGGGCACCTGCCCGAGGGGCCCTGGCTGTTCCCGGAGGACCAGGTCTCCGACATGCCGATGCGCCTCCTCGCCGCGGAGATCACGCGCGAGAAGCTGTTCCTGCGGCTGCAGCAGGAGCTGCCCTACGCCGTCGCGGTCGAGACTGAGGACTGGGAGGAGCAGAAGGACGGCAGCGTCCGCATCTCCCAGATCATCTATGTCCAGCGCGACGGCCAGAAGGCGATCGTGCTCGGCCATGGCGGGCAGATGATCAAGGCGGTCGGCACCGCCGCCCGGCTGGAGCTGGAGGAGATCACCGAGCAGCGCGTGCATCTCTCGCTGTTCGTCAAGGTGCGCGAGAACTGGCTCGACGATCCGGCGCGGTACTCGGTCTGGGGGCTGGACTACGACGCCTGACCGGTGCGGTCGCTCTTCCGGTGTCATTGCCGGGCTTGACCCGGCAATCCAGGGGCCGCCAGGGACCGCTCTGGCTGCCCCTGGATCCTCGGGTCAAGCCCGAGGATGACAGGAAGAGGGAGGCGGCCAATCCAGAGGTTCAGATGTTCCCGTTTCGTGCTATACGATCTGGATGAGCTTGGACGGGGCATGATGTGGACTGGCGCGACGACGGCATCGTCCTGACCGTCCGCCCGCATGGCGAGGCGGCGCTGATCACCGGCGTGCTGACCCGCGAGCACGGCCGGCATATGGGCGTGATCCATGGCCAGCGGCGGCGGGCCCAGCTGCCGCCGGGCACGCTGGTCTCGGCGCAGTGGCGCGGCCGGCTGGCCGACCATCTCGGCACCTGGACGCTCGAGGTCGACCGCACCCCGGCCGCCGCGATCATGGACGAGCCGCTGCGGCTCCTGGCCTTGGTCTCGGCCTGCGCCGTGCTCGATGCCGCCCTGGCCGAGCGGCAGCCGCTGCCGGCGGTGTATGACGGCACGCTGGCCTTCCTCGACACGCTGACGACGCCGCATTGGGACGCCGCCTATGTGCAGTGGGAGGTCGGGCTGCTCGGCGTGCTCGGCTTCGGCCTCGACGTCTCGCGCTGCGCCGTCACCGGCAGCAACGACCATCTCGCCTTCATCAGCCCGAAGACGGGCAGGGCGGTGTCGCTCTCCGCCGCCGGACCGTATCGCGACCGGCTGCTGCCGCTGCCCGGCTTCCTGACCGGGCGCGAGCCGGCCGCCCCCGTCACGGTGGCCCAGGGGCTGGGCCTGACCGGCCATTTCGTCGACCGCCACCTCTTCGCCCAGGCGGGCCGCCCCCAGCCCGAGGCGCGGACCCGTTTTGTCGAGGCGTACCGCCGAAGCGCGCTTCGATCGGCCGCGCCCTTACGCTAAACTTCGAGCCATGACCAGCAAGCCTTCCGAGTCGATCCTGCCGGTGCCGCTGCACGATGCGCTGAGCACCCGTTATCTCAACTACGCGCTGTCGACCATCACCTCGCGCTCGCTGCCCGATGTCCGCGACGGGTTGAAGCCGGTGCATCGCCGGCTGCTCTACGCGATGCGGCAGCTACGCCTGGCGTCGAATACACCGCCGAAGAAATCGGCCCGCGTGGTCGGCGATGTCATCGGTCAGTATCACCCGCATGGCGACGCCTCGATCTACGACGCGCTGGTGCGCATGGCGCAGGACTTCGCCCAGCGCTACCGGCTGGTCGACGGCCAGGGCAATTTCGGCAATATCGACGGCGATAACGCCGCGGCGATGCGGTACACCG
>JAEKLZ010000056.1 GCA_019508225.1 Inquilinus limosus
TGCCCGCTCCACTTCGGCCGCCACCGCGGCGGCGAGGCCGGAATCGTGTCCGGCCAGGGCTTCGGCATAGAAGCGGGCGGTCTCCGGCTCGCGATGCAGCGCCGCGACGAAGGTGGCGACGGCATAGCGCTCCAGCGCCGAGACGGTCCCCGGCTCCTCCGGCTCGAACAGCGCCGCCCAGCTCTTCTGGGCGTTCTCGCGGGCGGCGGAGCGTTGGGCCCGGATCCGGTCCAGGGCGGAGCCGCGCTCGACCCCGGCCAGCAGGTCGATCACGTCGGCCGTCGGTTCACTCATGATCTGGTCCTTTTCCGAAAGGTCCGGCGGCGTCAGCAGGACGCGGCGGCGAGGCGGATATCATCGTCCCGGTCCCGGCGGGCCCAGCCGAAGGCGGGTGCCACCTCCTGCGCCACCAGCTCGATCGAGCGCAGGATGAAGGGGTGCGGCGGGTCGACCGAATGCACCTGCACCACCAGGTCGGTGGCGCGGTGCAGCGTGTCGTCGGCGCGCAGCGAGGCGATCACCTCGTCCGGCGTGCCGAGATGGACGTCGAAGGCGGCGATCAACTGGTCCAGCGTGTCGCCCGGGGCGCCTCGGCCGGCGGCGGCGAAGCGGTCGGCCTGGCGGCGCAGGCCGGGCTCGGCGAAGCGCCGCGCCGTCTCGCGATCTTCGGCGACGAAGACGCTGCGCGAGGCCAGGATGCGGGGTTCCTTCCCCGCCGGCAGCGCCGCCAGATAGGCGTCGATGATCGGGTCCTGGATCTCCGCCAGCGTGGCGTCGGGCGCGTCGGCCGGGCGCGGCTGGGTGCGCGACAGCATCAGCCCGTCGCCGGCCGCGCCGGCCCGGGCGCCGCCGGCGACCGAGAAGGTGGCCTGCCAGATCCGGCCCAGCAGCTGCGGCGCCGCCGGGTACAGCCTTGTGTCGCCGCCGTCGAGCGGCCGGCCGCCCCAGGCGTCGAGCAGCACCTGCAGGTGCTTGGCGAAGATCTGCGACCGCTCGGCGCTGTCGAGGCCGAAGGCGGCGAAGGCCGAGGGCGTGCCGCCGGTGCCGAGCCCGAGCTCGAGCCGGCCATCGGACAGCAGGTCGAGCACTGCCGCATCCTCCGCCACCCGCACCGGGTGCTCCAGCGGCAGGGTGATGATGCCGGTGCCCAGGCGGATGCGCGAGGTGCGGGCCGCGACCTGGGCCAGGAACACCAGCGGCGCAGGCAGCCCGCCCTCGGGCTCGTGGAAATGATGCTGGGCGACCCAGGCGCTGTCGAAGCCGTGCCGCTCCGCCGTCGTGATCTGCTCCGTCGCCAGGCGGTAGCGCTCCTGCGCGCTCGCCTCGTCGAGAAGCCGGGTGAAGAAGCCGAGCCGCTGGATGGTCACGGGAGAACGCCTTTCATGCGGAGACGGCGAGCCGGCGCCCGGGGATGGCGTCGATCAGCTCGCGCGTGTAGTCGCTGCGCGGGTTGCGGAACACCGCCTCCACCGGCCCGGCATCGACCTGACGGCCATTGTGCAGCACCGAGACGGTATCGGCGATCTGCCGGACCACGGCGAGGTCGTGCGACACGAACAGATAGGTCAGGCCGAGATCGCGCTGCAGCGTGTCGAGCAGGCCGAGGATCTGGGCCTGGACGGTGACGTCCAGCGCCGACACCGCCTCGTCCAGCACCAGCACCTGCGGGTCCAGCACCAGGGCGCGGGCGATGGCGACGCGCTGGCGCTGGCCGCCCGACAGGGCGCGGGGGCGCCGGTCCAGCACGGCCTGAGGCAGGCCGACCCGGTCGAGCATGTCGCGCACCTTGCGGGCACGATCGGGCTTCGGCAGGCGCTCGAAGTTCAGGAGCGGCTCCTCGATGATCTCGAAGATGCTCTGCCGCGGGTCGAGCGACGCGAACGGGTTCTGATAGACCAGCTGGATGATGCGGCGGAACTGGCGCAGCGCCTCGCCCTTCAGCGCCGCCGGGTCCGCGCCGCCGATCCGGATGCGGCCGGCGGTGGGCGTCTGGAACCCGACCACGGCGCGAACCGTGGTCGTCTTGCCCGAGCCGGATTCGCCGACCAGGGCATGGGTGGTGCCGCGCCGCACCGCGAAGGACAGGCCGTCGACCGCCCGGAACGTGCCGCCCCGTCCCGGCAGATCGAAATCCTGCACCAGCCCGTCGACCACAATGGCGTCGTCACCCTCCGCCACCGGTCGCGGAGCGCGGCGCTCCGCCTTCGCCAGGGACGGTGCGTCGGACAACAGCTGGCGGGTATAGGCACTCTTAGGCACCGCGAGGATCTCCGCCGCCGGCCCCTGCTCCTGGATCCGGCCACCCTGCAGCACGATCAGCCGGTCGGCGCGGTCGGCGGCGACGCCGAGGTCGTGCGTCACCAGCAGCACGGCGGTGCCGTATTCCCGGCGCAGCTCATCGATCAGGTCGAGGATCCGGCGCTGCACCGTGACGTCGAGCGCGCTGGTCGGCTCGTCGGCGATGATCAGGGATGGCTGCAGCGCGATGGCGATGGCGATCAGCACGCGCTGCTTCATGCCGCCCGACAGCTCATGCGGGTATTGCTGGGCCCGCAGCTCCGGCCGCGACAGGCCGACCCGGGCCAGCAGCTCGACCACCTTGGCCTGGTTGGTCGCCTTGTCGCCGCGGCGGTGGATGGCCAGGATCTCCTCGACCTGGGCGCCGATGGTCTTGACCGGGTTCAGCGAGCTGCCGGGGTCCTGCGGGATCAGGCTGATGCGGGCGCCGCGGATGGCGTCGAGCCGCTTTTGCGACCAGCCGGAGATATCCGTGCCGGCGAGGCGGATGGCGCCACCATCGACCCGGCCGTTCTCGGCCAGCAGGCCGATCACCGCCTGGGCCGTGGTGGTCTTGCCGGAGCCGGATTCGCCGACCAGCGCCACCACCTCGCCCGGCTGGATGCGGAAGGAGACGTCGTCGACCACGCGCTGCGCGCCATCCCGGTCGCTGCGGTAGGAGACGCTGAGGTTTTCGACCTCCAGCACCGGAAGCACGGTCATATCGTCCTCCGCCCGATCGACCGGCCGATGCGGTTGGCGGCCAGCACCACCAGCACCACGACCAGGCCGGGCACGGTGGTCAGCCACCACGACGTCGCGATGTAGTTGCGGCCCTCGGCGATCAGCAGGCCCCATTCCGGCGTCGGCGGCGGCGCGCCGTAGCCGAGGAAGCCGAGGGTCGAGATCTGCAGGATCGCGGTGCCGAACTGCACCGCGGCCAGGGCGATCACCGAAGTGACGGAGTTCGGCAGGATGTGCCGCCACAGCACCGCGCCGAAGCGGCCGCCGCTGCCGAAGGCGGCTTCGACATAGTCGGAGCGGCGCACCAGGATCACCTCGGACCGGGACAGCCGGGCGAAGCGGCCGATCGAGGTGACGCCGACGGCGATCGCGGCATTCACCGTGCCGAAGCCGAGCAGGATGATGATGGCCAGCGACAGCAGCAGCGACGGCACCGACAGCAGCACGTCGACGATCCGCATCAGCACGGCGTCGGTCCGCCGGCCGGTCGACCCGGCGATCAGGCCGATCGCCGTGCCGACCAGCAGGCCGACGGCGACCGCGACGAAGGCGCCGGACAGCGAGTTCACCGCGCCATGGACGATGCGGGCGAACAGGTCGCGGCCGAGCGCGTCGGTGCCGAGAATGTGCTCGGCGCCGGGCGCCCGCAGCTTCTCCCGCGGCACGCCGGCGACCGGGTTGTAGCCGGTGAACAGGCCCGGGGCGACGGCCCAGGCGGTGACGATGGCGATCACCGCCCAGGACAAGACCAGGCTGGGCTGCACCCGGGCGAAGGCCTGGCGGCGGGGCGGCCGGGCCGGCACGGCCCGATCGGTGGTCTGCAGCGAGGTCATGCGGCGGCTCCCCGGAGTCTCAGGCGCGGGTCCAGCACCGGGGCCAGCAGGTCGACGATGAGGTTGACCAGGACGAAGCCGGCGGCGGAGAGCACGACCACGGCCTGGATCACCGCCGTGTCCTGGTTGCGCACCGCCCGCTCGGTCAACGTGCCCAGGCCGTTCAGCCCGAACACGGTCTCGGTGATCACGGCGCCGGCCAGGATCTCGCCGAACAGCACGCCGGCGATGGTCAGGGTCGGCAGCAGCGCGTTGCGGGCCACGTGCCGCCACAGCACCCCGGCACGCGAGGCGCCCTTGGCCCGGGCGACGGCGACGAAGGGATGGGTCGAGATCTCGTCGATGCTGCGCACCAGGATCTGTGCCAGCGGCGCCGAGATCGGCACCGCCAGGGTCAGCACCGGCAGGACCAGCCCTTCCCACGGGCCGGGGTTGATCACCGGGATCAGCTTCAGCCGGAAGGAGAAAACCTGGATCAGCATGATGCCGAGCCAGAAGGTCGGCACCGAGACGAACAGCGACGGCAGCGACTGCACCGCGGAGCGCAGCCAGGCGAAGGCGGCGAGGCTGGACAGCGCGGCGATCGCCACCGCCAGCAGCACCGCCAGGGCGAAGCCGAAGCCGGCCAGCCAGACGGTCGGCGGCAGGTTGGCCAGCAGCGCATCCCCGACCGGCACGCCGGCCTGCACCGAAGTTCCGAAATCGCCGGTCAGGGTGTTGCCCAGCGTGTGCAGATATTGCGACCAGAGCGGGCTGTCGGCGCCGTAGGACTGGCGGATCTCGGCGATCTGGTCCGGGCTCAGCCCCAGCTCCGGGTTCTGGAACTTGATCAGGATGGCGTCGCCCGGCAGGGCCTGCAGCAGGATGAAGGCGGCGGTAAAGGTGGCCCACAGCACCACCACCGCCTGCCCGATCCGGCCGAGGAGATAGCGGGTCATGATGTGCGGACCGTCGAGGCCCGTGCCGCCCCCTCACCCGGAATCGCTGCGCGATTCCGACCTCTCCCCGAGGGAGAGGTGAAAATCCCCTCTCCTCGGGGAGAGGGAGGGGCCCGGCCCGCTTGGGCCGGGAGGGCGAGGGGGATTCGGGCGGCGCCGTTGCTCATGGGGTCGACCTCAGTGCTCGGCCAGCCAGGTGTTGTAGAAGTACGGCCGGCCCACCGCCTCGAAGGCGATGCCTTTGACGTAGGGCGCGCCGGCATATGCCTGCGGCTCCTCGAAGATCGGGATCGCATAGGCCTGGTCGATGAGATAGGCCTGGACCTCGGCGACGATCTGCAGCCGCTTGGCCGCGTCCGGCTCGGACGACAGGGCCACCAGCAGGCCGTTGAGCTTGTCGTCGACGAAGCTCTTCACCTTGGTGCTGGCGCCGCCCTTCTGGCGCAGCACGTCGCGGTTCGACGGATAGAACTGGCTCTTGATCACGTCCGGATCGGCGCGGCCGACCATGGCCGGCGACACCGGCGTCTTCTCCGGATCCAGATTGTCGACCGTGGCGCTGCCGGAATCGCCGGCCAGCACGTTCAGCTTGACGCCGACCCGTGCCCATTGCTGGGCCACAAGTTGCAGCGTCTCCTTGTTCTGCGGCTGCGGCAGGGATTCATAGGCCGTCAGCTCCAGCGCCTTGCCGTCCTTGTGGCGCAGGCCGTCGGCGCCCGGGGCCCAGCCGGCCTCGTCGAGCAGACGCTTCGCCAGCGCCTCGTCATGGATCAGCTTGGCCGACAGGTCGACATAGCCCAGCGCCGTCGAGGCGATGACCGAGGTCGCCTTCGGGTAGTTCTCCGAGAACAGGGTGCCGACGATCTCGTCCGCGTCGGTCGCATGCAGCAGCGCCTGCCGCACCCGGACATCCGCCACCAGCGGGTTGTCGGGCCGGAACACCACGCTGTTGTTCACGCCGCGGGTCGGGCCGGCATAGACGGTGTAGCCCTGGTCCTTCACCTGCGGCTCGTCATAGGCCTGGACCTGGCGGATGAAGTCGGCCTGGCCGGCCAGCAGCGCGCCGATGCGGACGCTGTCCTCCGGCGTCACGATGTAGTGGATGCCGTCGAGATAGGCGCGGCCCTGATGCGCCAGCGGCGCCGGGCCCCAGGCGTAGTCGGCGCGCGCCTTCAGCACCAGCTCCTTGCCCAGCGTTTCGCTCTCCACCACAAAGGGGCCGGAGCCGATGATTTTGGTGGCGTCGCCCAGCTCGTCGAACGGCCGCGCCAGGGTGGCGAGCGAGACCAGGCCGGAGCCGATCACCGAGGTGCCCTGCAGGAAGCCGGGCGACGGCTTCTTGAAGAAGAAGCGCACCGTCAGCGGGTCGACCACCTCGCTGCGGTCGTAGTTGTTGATCACCTCGGACACCGGCAGCTTCAGCGCCGGGTTGCCGCGGCCGTAGGTGTCGTAGTTCTTCGCCACCGCATTGGCGTCGAGCGGCGTGCCGTCGGAGAAGGTGACGCCCTTGCGGAGCTTGAAGGTGTACTCCGTGGCGTCGGCGTTGACGGCCCAGGATTCGGCAATCCAGGGCTTGATCTCGAGCGTCTTGGGGTCCTGCCAGGTCAGCTTGTCGGTGATCTGGTTCAGGATCCCGCCATTCGGATAGAAGCCGCCGGCCGGCGGATACAGGTTGGTGTGGGACTGCTGCTCCAGATAGACCAGCGTGCCGCCGGTGACCGGCGTCTCGTCAGCCGCGAGGGAAGGGCCTGCGGCCAGCGCCGCGACCGCCAGGGCCAGCACCCGGCCAAGATGAGTGTTGATCGACACGATTATCCCTTCCATCGACGCTCAAAATCCGGCATTTGCCGCTTCTGATTGTACTTTCCGCCCGCACGACCACGCTGAAACACCCGCGCAGCAGCACTGCACGGCCGATCAGGATGTCCGACATAATTCACCGTACATTATGGATTTTTGATAAAAAATAACAAATTTTACACGTCTATTTTCCTTGCGGCACCCAGGCCTCGGCCGTGGCGACGGGATGAGGCGCGGGCACCGAGCTGCCCTGCCCTGCCGCTGCCCAGCCGAGCTGCGGCAGGATGTGATGCACCGCGTCGCCCAGGATCTGCTCGTACTCGAAGGGCCGGAATTCGTAGGGGAGCTCCAGCCGCAGCTCCGACACTTCCGCCAGCACCGGGTCGCGGGCCAGGGCCTCGAGGATCTGGTCGGACGTCCCGACCAGATCCGGCGCGAACAGGGTCCGCCGCTCGCCCTGCGGCGTCAGGGTGCGCTGGCGGCGGCCGGCGGCGTATTCGGCGTAGCGGGCGCGGGTCCAGTCATCGGCGCTGTCGAAGGGCACGATCACCCGGCCCAGGGCCACACGGGCCGGGCGCGCCCCGCGCCAGGCCTCGCGATAGGCGTCGAGCTGCCGCCGCTGGGCGGTGAAGAAGTCGTCGGTATCCTCGCCCGAGGTGACGTTGCCGATCAGCAGGTTGAGGCCGGCCCGCCCGGCCCAGCCGGCGGAGCGCAGCGACCCGCCGCCATACCACAGCCGGTCGACCAGCCCCTCGGCGACGGGCTGCAGCCGGGGCCGGTGGCGGCCGGCGGCGTTGACCACCACCCGGTCCGGTTCGCCGAGATAGGCGCCGCGGAGATTGTCGGCCAGGCGCTCGACCCGGCCATAGGACAGGTCGTAGCCGGTCCAGTCGCCGTCGAAGACGCGCGCCCCGAGCAGGTCGGCATGCGGCGGCACGCCGGCGCTGAGCCCGACATTCAGCCGCCCGCCCGACAGCACGTCGACGGTGGCGAGGTCCTCGGCCAGCCGGTACGGGCTCTCATAGCCGATCTGGATCACCGCGGTGCCGAGCTGGATGCGGCGGGTGCGCTGGCTGGCCGCGGCCAGGAACACGGCGGCCGAGGACACGCCGGGCTCGAGATGCCGCTGCCGGATCCAGGCGCTGTCGAAGCCGAGCCGCTCGCCATAGGCGAAAAGGCGCAGCGCCTTCTCCAACCCGTCCTGCGGGTCGGCCTCCGGGAAGCTGCCGGGGGTCAGGAACCCGGCATGGTGGATGGTTGCCATGATGTGGTCCTCGTCAGAACTTCGGCAGGCCGGGCGGGTTGGTGCGCGACCGGTCGATCGCCTCGGCCGAGAGGTTCCAGCGCGCCAACGACCCGGCGTATTTGCCATCGGCGATCAGCGCGTTGATCGCGGCGGTGAAGGCATCGGCCAAGCCGCTGCCGCGGCGGGTGGTGATGCCGGTCTCGGCATCCAGCGGCCAGCCGGAGCTGACCGTCCCGACCGGCTTGAGGCTGCCGTCGCGGGCCTGGTAGGCCAGGGACGCGTTGACGCTGAACAGGGCATCGGCCCGCCCGGCCTGGATCGCCAGACCCCAGGCGGCCTGGTCGTCATAGTATTGCAGCTCGGCCGGGGCCAGGCCCCGGGCCACGTTCTGCCGGTCCCATTCCAGCAGGATCCGCTCCTGGTTGGTGCCGGACGAGGTGATGATCCGCAGCCCGGCGATGTCCTTCGGCTCCTTGAGCGAGGCGATCGGGCTGCTGGATTTCACATAGAAGCCGTGCAGGCCCTTGCGGTAGCTGGAGAAATCGAAGCGCTGCTTGCGCTCCTCGGTGACGCCGACATTGGAGATCACGGCGTCGTACCTGCCCGAGGCCAAGCCCAGTGGCCAGTCCGCCCAGGCCACCGCGACCAGCTTCAGCTTCAGTCCCAGCAGGTCGGCGACCAGCTGGGCCAGGTCCGGGTCGGCGCCGATGACGGTCCGCGCATCGGTGGCATAGGTCGCGATCGGCGGCTGGCCCGGCGCCACCGCCACGGTCAGCACGCCATCCTCGGCGAATCGGAAGTCCTTCGGGATCGTGGCCGCGATCGCCGAATCCTTCTCCGCCCGTAGCCGGCCCGGCTGCTCCGGGCTGAGGTCGAGGGTCTGGGCGAGGCCCGGGCCCGCCCCGGTAACGAGAGCCAGGACCAGGGCGGCGGCCGCCCGTCTGGAGACGAATCCGAACATTGCTGCCCTCCTGCGGCCGCGATCCATCGCCGATCGCGCCGATTAATACACAGACTCAGTTGACAGTATGAAAATACATATGCGCAATAGATATGTTGAAACTGCAATTTATGCAGTTTTTAAATGTTATATCTGATCGGCGGACCGGCAGCGGTCCGGCGGCACCCAGGCAGCGACAGCCGATTGCGAGACCGCATGACCAGCCAAGACCTCGACCTGCAGGACCGCCCGCGCCGTCTGCCCCGCTTGGCGGACGCCATGCCCGACGCCGTCCGGCGCCGCGACCAGGCGGAGGCACGGGACTATTCCCGCCACCGGGTCGTCGGCGCCCGCCATCCCGGCCGCACCGCCGGCACCCTGGCCGCCGTGGTCGTCATCATCGCGGTGCTGCAGTCGATCCTGACCAATGAGCGTTGGGAATGGGGCGTCTTCGCCGAATGGTTCTTCGCCGAGCCGGTGATGGACGGGCTGGGCCGCACCCTCCTGCTGACGGCCGCCGGCTCCGCGCTCGGCTTCCTGCTGGGCACCGGGCTGGCGCTGGCGCGGGTGTCGAAGTCGCCGCTGCTGTCCGGCCTGGCCTGGGGCTACATCTGGCTGCTGCGGTCGATCCCGCTGATCGTGCTGCTGCTGATCCTGTTCAACCTGGGCTACCTGTACGAGACGGTCCGGCTGGGCATCCCCTTCACCGACATCGTGTTCGGCGAGTATCCGACAGTCTCGCTGCTCGGCCCCTACGCGGCGGCGCTGCTGGGCCTGAGCCTGAACCAGGCCGCCTTCTCGGCCGAGATCATCCGCGGCGGCATCCTGTCGGTCGACCAGGGCCAGCTGGAGGCCGCGGCCGCGCTGGGCCTGCCGCGCCGCCGCCAAGCCTTCCGCATCGTCCTGCCGCAGGCGATGCGGGCGATCCTGCCGACCGCCTTCAACGAGCTGATCGGCCTGGCCAAGGGCACGTCCATGGTCTACGTGCTCGCTCTGCCCGAGCTGTTCTACACGGTGCAGGTGATCTACCGCCGCAACCTGACGGTGATCCCGCTGCTGATGGTCGCGACCGTCTGGTACCTGATCATCATGATCGTCCTGTCGGTCATCCAGTTCTACATCGAGCGGCATTTCGCCCGCGGCGCGCTGCGCACCCTGCCGCCGACGCCGATCCAGCGGCTGAAGGCCTGGCGCGCCGGCCGCGGGGACGAGCCGCTGCCGGCCGCCGAGACCATCACGGCCCCGCCGGTCGTAGCGGTGCCCCAACCCGTCTGGCAGCCGCTGTCCAGCGCCCGGGGCGAGGTCCGAATCCAGGGCGTGTCGAAGAGCTTCGGGTCGCTGAAGGTGCTGGACGAGGTCAGCCTGACCATCCCGTCCGGCGACGTCACCGTGATCCTCGGCCCCTCCGGCTCCGGCAAGTCGACGCTGCTGCGCAGCATCAACCACCTGGAGAAGGTCGACACCGGCTTCATCACCGTCGACGGGGCGCTGCTGGGCTATCGCGAGCGCAGCGACACGCTGTACGAGCTGAAGGAAGCCGAGATCCTGAAACGCCGGGTCGATGTCGGCATGGTGTTCCAGACCTTCAACCTGTTCCCGCATCTGACGGTGCTGGAGAACCTGATCGAGGCACCGGTCGCGCTGCGCCGGCGGTCGAAGGCCGAGGCGACGGAGGAGGCCCTGACGCTGCTGGCCCGCGTCGGCCTCAGCGACAAGGCCCATGCCTATCCGCGCCAGCTCTCGGGCGGCCAGCAGCAGCGCGTCGCCATCGCCCGCGCCTTGGCGCTGAAGCCCAAGGTGCTGCTGTTCGACGAACCGACCTCGGCGCTCGACCCCGAGCTGGTCGGCGAGGTGCTGGACGTGATCCGCGCTTTGGCCCGGTCCGGCACCACGCTGGTGATCGTCACCCATGAGATTGGCTTCGCCCGCGAGGTCGCCGACAGCGTCGTGTTCATGGATGCCGGCCGGATCCTGGAGCAGGGCCCGCCATCCCAGGTCTTCGCTGCCCCGAGGCATCCCAGGACCGCCGAGTTCCTGGCCAAGGTTCTCTAGCCCCTTC
>JAEKLZ010000057.1 GCA_019508225.1 Inquilinus limosus
GGATGTGAAGGGCGAGGCGGTGACGCCGTTCGACTATCCGGGCTTCATCATGGTCGGGCTTGGCGTCGCCCTGCTGCAATACGGGCTCGAGAACATCGGCCGCCCGACCATCCCGGCCCTGGCGATCGCGGCGGTGCTGGCCGCGGCCATCCTGCTGCTGCTGGGCTTCGGCCGCTATGCCCGGACGAAGCTGAATCCCGCAGTCGACCTGACGCTGTTCCGGCTGCGCTCCTTCTGGGTCGGCACGCTGGCCGGCGGGCTGTGCCGGGTCGGGCTGAACGGCGTGCCGTTCCTGCTGCCGCTGATGCTGCAGGTCGGCTTCGGCTTTAGCCCTGTGGTGTCGGGGTCGCTGACTTTCGTCAGCAGCCTCGGCGCGCTGCTGGTCCGTCCGGCGCTGTCGCCGCTGCTGCGCCGGCTCGGCTTCGACCGGGTGCTGATCATCAGCGCCGCGCTCGGCTCAGTCGCCATCGCCGGCTTCGCCCTGATGCGGCCGGACACGCCGCATTGGGTGCTGCTGGGCTACATCTTCCTGTTCGGCCTGCTGCGGTCGATGCAGTTCATGACCTCGAACACCCTGTCCTATGCCGACATGCCGGGTGAACGGCTCAGCCGCGCCACCAGCCTCGGCGGCGTGCTGCAGCAGCTCAGCGTCAGCTTCGGCGTCTCGATGGGGGCGATGCTGCTCGGCCTGGTCAGCTTCGAAAGCCATGTGCTGACGCCGGAGCGGTTCCACGAGGCGTTCCTGCTGATGGCGGTGATCCCGCTGCTGTCGATCCCGGGCTTCCTCTATCTGCGGCCGGAGGACGGCGCCCAGGTCAGCCAGCACGAGCGCCTCCCCCGCTAGCCTGGGGCGCCTTTCGGTCGCTTCGGCGACTTTGACGGAGGCTGGCCGCGCGGGGCCGCCGGCGGCTTCACCGGCCGGCGGCCCCGCGCCGGGGGCGGCGCGGGCGGCCTGCGCGGCAGGTCAGGCTGCCGCGGCGGCGACGGGGATCGCGAGCGTCGACCAGACATCGCGCAGCGCCTCGACCAGCCGCGCCATCTGCAGGTCGTCATGCAGCGGCGTCGGGGTGATGCGCAGCCGTTCCGCGCCGCGCGGCACGGTCGGGAAGTTGATCGGCTGGACATAGATCCGGTGCCGGTCCAGCAGCAGGTCGCTGGCCGCCTTGCACAGCCGGGCATCGCCGACGAAGACCGGCACGATGTGGCTGACCGACGGCATCACCGGCAGGCCGGCGGCGCGCAAAAGACGCTTGAGCGTCGCCGCCCGTTCCTGGTGCCGCTCGCGCTCGGCATTGCTGGCCTTGAGGTGGCGGATCGCGGCCAGCGCGCCGGCGGCGACCACCGGCGGCAGCGAGGTGGTGAAGATGAAGCCGGGGGCGTGGCTGCGCAGCGCGTCGACCAGCATGGCCGAGCCGGCGACATAGCCGCCCATCACGCCGAAGGCCTTGCCCAGCGTGCCCTCGATCACCGTCAGCCAGCGGGTCAGCCCGTCGCGCTCGGCGATGCCGCCGCCGCGCGGGCCGTACATGCCGACGGCATGGACCTCGTCGAGATAGGTCATGGCGCCGTGCTTGTCGGCGACGTCGCAGATCTCGGCGATCGGCGAGATGTCGCCATCCATCGAATAGACGCTCTCGAACGCCACAAGCTTCGGCGTGGTCGCCGGGTACTCCGACATCAGCCGGTCCAGGTCGGCCGGGTCGTTGTGGCGGAAGATCCGCTTCTCGCAGCCGGAATGGCGGATGCCGGCGATCATCGAGGCGTGGTTCAGCGCGTCGGAGAAGATGACGCAGCCCGGGATCAGCTTCGCCAGGGTCGACAGCGAGGCGTCGTTGGAGACGAAGCCGGAGGTGAAGAGGAGCGCCGCCTCCTTGCCGTGCAGGTCGGCCAGCTCGGCCTCCAGCGCCCGGTGGTAGATATGGGTGCCGGAGATGTTGCGGGTGCCGCCGGCGCCGGCGCCGCAGCGGTCCAGCGCCTCGTGCATCGCCGCCAGCACCGCCGGGTGCTGGCCCATGCCGAGATAGTCGTTCGAACACCAGACGGTGACGTCCGGCGCGCCGTCGAGGCCGTGATGGGCGGCGCGCGGGAAGGCACCGGCGTGGCGTTCGAGCTCGGCGAAGATGCGGTAGCGGCCCTCGGTCTTCAGGGTGTCGATCGCCGTCCGGAATATGGTCTCGTAGTCCATTCCACCGTCTCGCCGTGCCTCGGGCCGGGGCCCGGGCGGAAAGTGTAGCGCATCTATTGCCGCCTCGTGAAATGGCACCATAGTCGAACCATGCCAGGAGGCGAGGCCGCCGGCGGCTTCGGCGGCGATCCGCCGCATCAGGCGAAAAAAACTCGCGGCCCTGTCGGCAGGCGCCTCGCCCATCCGTCCTCGGGGCATCATCAACGGAGGAGGCCGCTTTGGCCCAGCTCACCCAGAAGATCTCGCCGTTCCTGTGGTTCCTCGACGGCAAGGCCGAGGAAGCGGCCGAGTTCTATGTCTCGGTCTTCGACAATTCGCGGATCACCTCCGTGCTGCGCAACGGCGACACCATGTCGGGGCCGAACGGCACCCCGCTGACCGTCGGCTTCCAGCTCGAGGGCCAGGACTTCACCGCCATCAACGGCGGCGGCGACTTCAAGTTCTCCTGGGCGGTCTCCTTCGTCGTGCTGTGCGAGACCCAGGAGGAGGTCGACCGCTACTGGGCCCGTCTGGTCGAGGGCGGCGGCAAGCACAGCCAGTGCGGCTGGCTGCAGGACCGGTTCGGCCTGTCCTGGCAGATCACGCCGAAGATCCTGCTCGAGCGGACCCATGACGCCGATCCGGCGAAGGCGGCCCGGGCGTTCCAGGCGATGCTGCAGATGACCAAGATCGATATCGCCGCGATCGAGCGGGCCTATCGCGGCGAGGCCTGACCGCCGCGCCGCTACGGGCGTAGCCATTCCGCGCTGGGGCAACCCGCCCTTCTCATGCGACGAAGAGTAAGCCCGGCGGGCTTTGCGCCCGCCGGGCTTCGGCGTCATGATCCCCGGGCGTGGGATCGCAGGGACGGGTTGGGCTCGATGATGGTGCAGGACGCGGCGGCCAGGGTTGCCATGACCCCGCGCGGCCGGAAGAAGCGCGAGGCGATCCTCGACGCCGGGGTCAAGGTGTTCATGGCCGAGGGCTATGCCGCCAGCATGGACCGGGTGGCGGCCGAGGCCGGCGTCGCCAAGCAGACCCTGTACAGCCATTTCGGCAGCAAGGAGGGCCTGTTCCATGCCCTGTTCGACCGCTACAAGCAGCAGTCGCTGCGGGTGTTCGACCCGGCGGGCGACCTCGCAGCCGAGCTCGCCGCCTTCGGCGAAGACCTGTTGCGCCGGATCTTCGATCCCGAGATCCTCGGCGTGCAGCGGCTGATGATCGCCCAGGCCGGCGCCTTTCCCGATCTTGCCCGGATCTTCTACGCCGCCGGCCCGGGCCATGTCCGCGCGACGCTGGCGGCGTTCCTGCGCAACAGGATGGAAGCGGGCGTGTTGCGTCCCGACGATGCCGCAGCCGCGGCGGAAGACCTGATCGGGCTGCTGCAGGGCGGCCGGCGGCAGCGTCATCTGTTCGGGGTCGAGCCGGCGCCGGAGCCCGCCGAGCTGCAGGGCATCGCCGAGCGCGCTGTTACAATATTTTTACGCGCCTATACAACACGTTAAGGTCTTGCTCGGCCCCTTGTTTTGCCGCAATTCCCGCTTACTTCCGGGTGCGAAGGGGCACCGACGGAGAAAGCAGATGGCGAAATTCCGCTATTGGGGCGTGTCGGTTCTGCTCAGCCTGGGCCAGGCCGATCTTGCCGTGGCCACGGAGCGGCCGCCTTACGGCGATGCCCTGGCCGCTTATCTCGGCTCGTCCCGAGCGGCCAATGACGACACCGCCCTGGCCCCGCTCTATCTTTACCGCCCGGACAGCTTCAGCCGGGTCACCTTCATCGGCCATGTCGCGCCGGACGCGGTGCCGTCCTGGCGCGGCGTCGCCATCGACGGCGTCTGGCAGCCGGCCGTGACGCCGGACGACCTCGCCCGGCTGCTGCTGCCCGACACCGGCTGGGCCGCGGCCGATCCGGCGACGCGCGAGTCGATCGCCGTCCGCTGGGTCGAGGAGATCGTGATGGCCGGCGAGGTGCTGCGCAGTGGCGCCGACCTGGTGCCGCCCGCGCCGGAGGGCGCCATCGCCCCGGCCGCCGCCCGCACCCTGTCCGACGGCTCGATCGAGGTCAGCGGCTGGATCTCGCATCTCAGCATCGCCGGCGAAATCGCCGACCCGTTCACCGTCCGGCTGGCGCCGGACGGGACGGTGCTGGGATAACAGCGTAGGTTGGGTTCGCGGCACGCGAACCCAACACCCAAGAGCCGGATCGTTGGGTTCGCGATGCGAACCCAACCTACTCTTGGGCCCCCAGCTCCTGCCCCACCAGCGTGACCCAATACGTCGAGCCCAGCGCCAGGATCTCGTCGTTGAAGTCGTAATGCGGCGTGTGGACGTAGTGGTAGCTGCCGTCCGGCTTGACGCCGTTGCCGATCATGATGAAGGCGCCGGGCCTCTTCTCCAGCATGAAGGAGAAGTCCTCGGCCCCGGTGATCAGCGGGATTCGGGTCGCGACCTTGTCCTCGCCGACGATCCTGCCCGCCACGCCGGCGGCGATGTCGGTCTGCTCCGGATGGTTGACGAGCGTCGGGTAGCGGCGGTCGTAATGCACCGCGGCGGTGCAGCCATAGGTCGCCGCCAGCCCCTCGGCGGTCTCGCGCAGCCGGCGCTCGATGGTGTCGCGCACCTGGGGCGAATAGCTGCGCGCCGTGCCGCTGACCACCACCTCCGGCGGGATGATGTTGGGCGATCCGGCCGAGCCGCCGGAGACGTGGCCGACGCTGATCACCGCCGGCTCGACCGACGGGATGTTGCGGCCGACGATGGCCTGCACCGCCAGGATGAAATGCGCCAGCACCACGGTCGGGTCGGTCGCCAGGTGCGGGGCGGAGCCGCCATGGCCGCCGGTGCCGCCGAAGGTGACGGTCCAGGTGTCGGCCGCCGCCATCATCGGGCCGGGGCGGATGCCGAATTCGCCGACCGCGCGGCCCGGATTGTTGTGCATGCCGTAGACGGCATCGGCCGGGAAGCGGTCGAACAGCCCTTCCTCCACCATCAGCCGGCCGCCACCCTGGCCTTCCTCGGCCGGCTGGAAGATGAAGTGCACGGTGCCGGGGAAATCCCGGTTCTCCGACAGATAGCGGGCGGCGCCCAGCAGCATGGCGGTGTGGCCGTCATGGCCGCAGGCATGCATCTTGCCGGGCACCGTGGACGCATACGGTAGGCCGGTCTTCTCCTCGATGAACAGCGCATCCATGTCGGCACGCAGCGCCACGGCCCGGTTGCCGGGCCGGGTGCCCTTCAGCGTGCCGACCACGCCGGTCTTGGCGATGCCCTCATGCGTCTCGATGCCCAGGCCGCGCAGCGTCTTCGCCACCAGCGCCGCGGTGCGCACCTCCTCGAAGCCGGTCTCCGGATGGGCGTGGATGTCGCGGCGGATGGCGATCAGCTCATCCTCATAGCCCTTGATCTCGGCCAGGATGTCCTTCGGCTCGGCGGTCATGATCGGTCCCTCCTGTGTGGCGTTTTGGCTAGGTCCGACATTTGCAGGTTTTTCGTCCTGCGCCCAGAGGGAGGAGAACCGGATTCGCGCGGACCGGTTGCGTTCCGGCCCGCGCCGCGCCAGGATCGCGCCCTTCGTCGGGGAGGAATGCTGCGTGATCCTGGATTTCGGCTCGATCAACATGGATTTGGTGATGGCGGTGACGGCGCTGCCGCGGCCGGGCGAGACCGTGCTGTGCGACGGCTACGTCACCAAGCCGGGCGGCAAGGGATCGAACCAGGCGGTGGCGGCGGCGCGGGCCGGGGCCAAGGTGGCGATGGCCGGCGCGGTCGGCGATGACGGCTTCGGCCAGGTGATGCGCGCGACCCTGGCGAAGGAGGGCATCGACACCGCCCTGCTGGCCACCAGCGACCGGCCGACCGGCGTCGCCTATATCTGCGTCGACGCCAAGGCCGAGAACTTCATCGCCGTCGGCAGCGGTGCCAATCTCGCGGTCCGGGCCGACCAGGTGCCGGACGACCGGCTGACTCCCGACACCCTCCTGATCCTGCAGATGGAGCTGCCGCCGGAGCAGAACTGGGCGCTGCTCAAGCGCGCCCGGGCCCGCGGCTGCCGCGCCATCCTCAACGTCGCCCCGGCGGCCGCGGTGCCGGAAGCGGCACTGCGCGACCTCGACCTCTTGGTGGTGAACGAGCATGAGGCGCTGGCGATCGCCGGCGGGCTCGGCCTCGACACCTCCAGCCCCCGGGCCGCGGCCCAGGCCCTCAGCGGCCGCATGAGCCTGACCTGCGTCGTCACCCTCGGCGGCGAGGGCGCCATCGCGGTCGGGCCGGATGCCAATTTCGCCGTGCCGGCGCTGCCGATCCAGCCGGTCGACACCACCGGTGCCGGCGACACCTTCACCGGGGTGCTGGCCGCCGGGCTCGATGCCGGGCTGCCGCTCGACCAGGCGCTGCGCCGGGCCTCGACCGGCGCCGCCCTGGCCTGCCTCGCCCTCGGCGCGCAGGAAAGCATGCCGAATGCCGCGGCGATCGACGCCGCCCTGCCGCGCCTGGGGCCGACCTCCGCCATAGGCTGAGGGATTCCCCCTCACCCTCCCGTCGCTTCGCGCCGGGCCCCTCCCTCTCCCCGAGGAGAGGGGATTCGGAGCGTGCCTTCCTTCACCTCTCCTTGGGGAGAGGTCGAAATCGCGCAGCGATTTCGGGTGAGGGGGCGAGAGCCGACCTATCCCACCACGACGGAGGGCTAAGCCTCTTCCGGCTCGGTCGTGAACAGCAGCGGGAAACCGTTCTGCCGGGCGGCGTCGGTGGCCCGGGTCGCCTTGGTCTCGGCGACCTCCTTGGGGTAGACGGCGACGACGCAGACGCCGCGCTGATGCGCCGTCATCATCACCCGCAGGGCCTGGTCCTCGCTCATCCGGAACTCGCCCTTCAGCACCGTCACGACGAATTCGCGCGGCGTGTAGTCGTCGTTCAGCAGGATGACCTTGTGCAGCCGCGGCCGCTGGGTCTTCGGCTTGATGTCGATGCGGGGCTTGGTCGTGTGGTCGCTCATCGGCTGTTCCTGGCTGGCGCCGCGGCGGAAAAACGGCGGCAGCTTCTCATGCTCGGCCGCGCCCGTCCATCGCCCCGGCCAGCGTCCCGATGCCGCGCGAAAAGCGGGGCTGCTGCCAGCCGGGTTGCCCCGGCGGCGCGGAGGGACCAGTATTGGACCTTCGCCATCCCAGCCAGCGCAAGACGAGACCGACCGATGCCCGTCATCAATTCGATTGCCGCCCGCAAGGAGGAGATGACCGCCTGGCGGCGCGACCTCCACGCCCACCCCGAGCTCGGCTTCGAGGAGGTGCGGACCTCGGCCATCGTGGCGGAGAAGCTGGCTTCCTGGGGCATCGAGGTGCATCGCGGCCTGGCCAAGACCGGCGTGATCGGCGTGCTCAAGGGGCGGACCGACAGCGGCCGCACCATCGGCCTGCGCGCCGACATGGATTGCCTGCCGATGCAGGAGGTCAACACCTTCGCCCATAAGTCGACCGTGCCCGGCAAGATGCATGCCTGCGGCCATGACGGCCACACCACCATGCTGCTCGGCGCCGCCCAGTACCTGGCGGAGACGCGGAACTTCGACGGCACCGTGCACTTCATCTTCCAGCCGGCCGAGGAGGGCGGCGGCGGCGGCGAGGTGATGGTCCAGGAAGGGCTGTTCGACCGCTTCCCCTGCGACGAGGTCTACGGCCTGCACAACTGGCCGCTGCTGCCGGTCGGCACCATCGGGGTGCGGCCGGGGCCGATGATGGCGGCGGCCGACATGTTCGACATCCGCATCCGCGGCGTCGGCGGCCATGCCGCGATCCCGCAGGCCGCCAAGGACCCGGTGGTGATCGCGGCCCAGCTGGTCGGCGCGCTGCAGACCCTGGTCAGCCGCAACGCCAATCCGATGGAATCGGCGGTGCTGTCGATCACCCAGATCCACACCGGCACCACCCACAACGTGATCCCGGACGAGGCCTATCTGAACGGCACGGTGCGGACCTTCCGGCCCGAGGTGCAGGAGATGGTCGTCGCCGGCATCCGGCGGATCGCCGCCGGCATCGCTGCCGCCTTCGACGTCGCCATCGAGGTCGACTACCAGTACGGCTACCCGGCGACGGTGAACCATGCCGAGCAGGCCGAGACCGCGGCACAGGTGGCGGAGACGATCGTCGGCGCCGGCAATGTCCAGCGCGACGTCGAGCCGTCGATGGGCGGCGAGGATTTCGCCTATCTGCTGAACGCCCGGCCGGGCGCCTATCTGTTCCTCGGCCAGGCCCGCGCCGCGGGGGACACGATGGTCCACAACCCGAACTACGACTTCAACGACGAGGTCCTGCCGCTCGGCTCCTCGCTGCTGGCGACCCTGGTCGAGACCCAGCTGAAGGCGGGGTGAGGGATCAACGGTAGGTTGGGTTCGCGGATGGCGAACCCAACATTCCTCGATGGATGGGCTCAGAGCGACAGATGAGCGTTCTGATTGATCGGACGACCAGGAACGTCGTCCAATCCACCTCGATTATAGGATTTGAGACGACCGGCACGGCTGCATGGCCTGTCTGGGATCGATATCTCACGGTCGAGGGCAAGCGTGCCTATCACCTCGGCAACTTCTGCGGCACCTGCCGATATCTCTTCGAGCGCATGGAAGGTGCCAATACGACGATCGCTGTGGGAGAGCTGACGGATCGTCTGGCCGCGGGAATTGAACGGCTCGACGATGCGCTCGTTGATGCGTTTGCCCGGCTGATGCCGGCGTCACCCTATCGCGTCTTGCTGCTCCGCCTTTGTCCGCATCTCGTCATGCCAGGGTCAGGCGACGACTACTTCGTCACGGAGCAAGTCGAGAACGAGGGTGATGTCGTCGCTTTCTGGGGGCTGCCACACCACCCAAAGGTGCCTTACTACCGCGCAGGACAGCGTGATTTGCGATTCGATCGGGGGCGTACGAACGGTCCTATCGGCCATTTCTTCGAGTTCGTCGTGCCGATGTTTCCGGAGGGATGGCTAACGCCTGCGTGAACTTTGGACTACGAAGCGCTCCTCGCTGCGGGATCGGTGCCGACTGCCGTTGCGATTTCCCTGCTGGATGTGAAGGGGCCGGCCATGCGCGGCATCGACCATTGGTGCCTCACACACTATCTGCTCGACGGTCATCACAAGCTGGCTGCAGCGGCGCGTGCCGGCCGCCCTCTGACGCTCATCACCTTTCTCGCGACTGACCAGGGGACGGCAAACGAGGCCGAGATCGAGGCTGCTCTCAACGCCCTCGATCGTCAGCCGCCATCCGTCTGCCTCACCGCATCTGGTCCGCCGGCACCGTGACGCCATGGGCGGCCCAGGCCGCGGCGGCGCCGCGGTGGAAGGGCAGGGCGCGGTTGGTCAGCGGGTCGAACCCGGGCGACAGCTCGAAGCCGGCGGCCTCGGCCAGCGGCGCGGCCTCGGCGACCGCGATCTCGGTGGCCCGGCGGGCCACCTCCTCGGGCAAGGCGTCGGTCGCGACCAGCCAGGTCCACATCCCGGCGCTGGGCGGTAGCGGCTGCGGCGGCAGGGCGACCGCCGGGGCGGGCGGCGCTGCGGCCGGATCCGTCGCGGCCGGATCGGCGCCGGTGGCGGGACCGGCCGGTGGCGCCGGCGGTGGCAGCGGCACCTCTGCGGCGGCCACGCCCGGAATGGCGGCGGCCACCGTGGCGATCTCGGCCGCGGTCAGGCCGAAGGTCACGGCGTCCCGTTCGGGCGGCAGGGCGAAAGGCTCGAGGCCGGTCACGGCAACCGCATCGATCTTCTTGTCGGCGATTTGCTTGGCGACCTCGGCCAGCGGCATGCGCCGCAGCGTCGCCTTGATGCCCAAGGCGGTCAGCATCGGCTCGGTCAGCGCGTCGTCGGTGGCCAGCGCCACCCGTTTGCCGGCCAGGCCGGAGGCACCGGCGATGCCGGCGGCGGCCGGCGCCACGAAGCGCAGCACCGCGGCCGGCGCCACCGGCGCCAAAGCGCGCAGATGATCGAACTTCATGCCCGGCGCCATCGGGCTGGTGCCATTCCAGGCCGCGGCGGCGACGTCGAGCGACACCAGGCCGATCGCCACCCGGCCGCTCTGCAGCAGCGCGACATTCGGCAGCGACCCTGCGGTGATCGCCTCCGACACCGGCTGGTCCGCCTTCAGCCGCTCGACGAAGGCGTTGCCCCAGCGGCCGAGCGGCGAGTTCACCGGGGCGGTGGCGACGATGATCTCGGCCTTCGGATCGGTGCTTTGCGCCCTGGCGCCGGGAGCGGCGAGGCCGAGGAGGAGGATGGCCAGGCCGGCGAGGAGGGAGGCGCGCGAAGAGGGCATCGTCGATCCGGAATGGTGGCACCGGGGACGAGGCTAGCGCCCGGCCGCGCTTTCCGCCAGAAGCCACCGTTCGAGCGCCGTGATGCGGGCCTCAGCCTTCGGGGTTCGCGACGCGTTCCGATTGGATTTCGGCGCGCCGGTCCCCATCCTTATCGGTGATGGACACGAAGCGATGACAGGCCCCGACGACAAGCTGCCCGCCGGCCAGAGCCGGTCCGAGGTCGACGCCTTCCTGCGCCGGGTGGCGGCGACCCCGGTCCGGCGCGAGGGCGGCCGGCGCGGCCGGCTGATCTTCGCGCTCGACGC
>JAEKLZ010000360.1 GCA_019508225.1 Inquilinus limosus
GCCCGGATTCCGGCCGGATGATACCCATGGCGCCAAGCCGATCAACCATTTCGCACGGAATCATGGCCGCCGAGCCGCTGCCGAACGCCGCACCGGAGAGCGCCATCCGGCTGCGCGGGCTGACCAAGACCTATCGCGGACGCAACAAGCAGCCGGACAAGCTGGCCCTTCACCCGATCGACCTCGACATCCCCGCAGGCTCGATCTTCGGCCTGCTCGGGCCCAACGGCGCCGGCAAATCGACCCTGATCAACATCCTGGCCGGCCTGGTCACCAAGACCGCGGGCGACGCCTGGATCTGGGGCTTCGACATCGCCCGGGCGACACGCCAGGCGCGGGCCGCGATCGGCGTGGTGCCGCAGGAGCTGAACATCGACCCGTTCTTCACCCCGCGCGAGCTCCTGGACCTGCAGGCCGGGCTGTACGGCGTGCCGAAGAAGGAGCGGATCACCGCGGAGCTGCTGGCGGCGGTCGGACTGTCGGACAAGGCCGACGCCTATGCCCGCACCCTGTCGGGCGGCATGCGGCGGCGGCTGATGGTGGCCAAGGCGATGGTGCATTCGCCGCCGGTGCTGGTGCTGGACGAGCCGACCGCCGGCGTCGACATCGAGCTGCGGCGCAGCCTGTGGGCTCATGTCCGGGCGCTGAACCGGGCCGGCACCACCATCGTCCTGACCACGCATTACCTGGAGGAGGCGGAGGAGCTGTGCGACCGGATCGCGATCATCGATCACGGCCGCATCGTCGCCTGCGACAGCACCGCCAACCTGCTGTCCAGCGTCGACAGCAAGACCCTGGTGGTGACTCTGAGCGAGCCGCTGGACGCGCTGCCGCCGACGCTCGCCGCCCGCGGCATGGAGCTGGCGGGCGCCACCCGGCTGGTGGTGCGCTACCGGCCGAGCGAGACCCGGCTGGGCGATCTTCTCAATTTGATGGACCAGGCCGGCGTGCGCATCGCCGACCTGACCACCGAGGAGACCGACCTCGAGGACATCTTCCTGCAACTAACCGGCGAGGGCGCCGCCGCGGCCCGGCGGGCGGCGGGGGAGTAGCGCCTACTGCGCCGCCTGGGCCGAGGCGAGCTGGCGGGAGACCAGCTGGGCGTAGAGCCCGCCGCGGGCCAGCAGCGCCGCATGAATCCCGGTCTCGGCCACCCGGCCTTCGTCCAGCACCACGATCAGGTCGGCGTCGCGCACGGTCGACAGGCGGTGGGCGATGACGATGGTGGTGCGGTCGGCCTGCAGCCGGTCCAGCGCCCGGCGCACCGCCTGCTCGTTCACCGTGTCGAGATGCGAGGTCGCCTCGTCCAGGATCAGCACCGACGCGTTCTTCAGGAAGGCGCGGGCGATGGCGACGCGCTGGCGCTGGCCGCCGGACAGGGCGGTGCCGCGCTCGCCCACCGGCGAGTCGAGCCCCTCCGGCAGGGTCTCGACCAGCTCGGCCAGCGAGGCATGCTCGATCGCGGCCGCCAGCTCCGCCTCGCTCGCCTCCGGCCGGGCGATCAGGATGTTGGCGCGCAGCGTGTCGTTGAACAGATAGGTGTCCTGCGCCACCAGGGCGATGCGCCGGCGCAGGTCGTCGAGGGCGTAATCGCGCAGATCGGCGCCGTTCAGCAGGATCCGGCCCTCATCCACGTCCCAGAACCGCATCAGCAGCTGGGCCGTGGTGGTCTTGCCGGCACCGGAGGTGCCGACCAGCGCCACCGTCTTGCCGGCCGGGATCTCGACCGTCACCCCGGACAGGGCGCGCCGGCCCTGGCCCGGATAGGTGAAGCCGACGCCCTGCAGCGCCAGCGCCGCCGGGCCTTGATGGTCGGGCACGCCCGGGCCGTCGAAGACCGGCACCGGCTCGGCCTTCAGCCCGTAGATGCGGCGGGTGGCGCCCAGCGTATCGGCGAGCTGGCGGCCGACCTGCGCGATCTCCGACACCGGCAGGAAAGCGGCCATCGCCAGGATGGTCAGCAGCGGCAGCAGGCCGGGGTCGATCGCGCCATGGGTCGACAGCGCGGCGCCGGTCACCACCACGGCCAGGCCGCCCAGGCCGGTCAGGATCTCCAGCAGGCTCTGCTGCCGGGTCAGCTCGGCGAAGAAGGGCAGGCGCAGCCGGATGAAGCGCTGCGACAGCGCATCCAGCCGGTCGCCCCGCGCGGCCTCCTGCTGGAAGGCGACGATCTCGCCCAGGCCCTGCACCGAGTCGACGGCGAAGGCGCCGAGCTCGCCGGCCGCCTCCCGCGATTCGGAGCCGAGGGTGTCGACCCGGCGGCGCATCAGGAACGGGCTGATGGCGACGGCCAGCAGGAAGGGCAGCAGCGCCAGCGCGATCCACGGACTGGCCCAGACCAGCACCGCCAGCACCGCCGCCGGCACCAGCACGGCGACGAAGGCCGGCGCCACGGTGTGGGCGAAGAAATACTCCACCAGCTCGATGTCGTGGGTGACCAGCGCCATCAGGTCGCCGGTGCGCCGCCGCACCAGATAGGCCGGCGCCAGGGCGTCGAGCTTGCGGAACACGTCCGAACGCATGTCGGCCAGCAGGCGGAAGGCCATGTCATGGGCGATCCAGGATTCCAGCCAGTGCAGCACGCCGGACAGGGGCGCCACCACGGCCAGGGCCCAGAGCAGGGGGCCGTAGGGCTCACCGTTCTTCAGCGCCAGCAGCACCAGGGCGCTGAGGACCCCGACGCCGATGAAGCTGACGACGCGCAGCACACCGAAGGCGAAGGTCAGGGCCAGCTTTCCCTTCCAGGGCATGGCCAGCTTCATCAGCTCGGTCACCAGCCGGCCCCAGCCCAGCCCCTCGGCCTTGAGGATGCCTTCTGTCTCCGCCTTGTCTGCGCCGTCTCCGGACGCTAGGCCCTGCGCCGCCGGCTCCGCCGCGCGGGCGGCGACCGGGGCATCAAGGATGGTGCCCGACGCCGATTCGCGCGCCTGCTCGGCCATCAGCCCGGCATAGACGCCGCCCTGCTGCATCAGCGCGGCGTGGGGGCCGCTCTCGACCAGGTCCAGCGCCTCCTGGATCACCGCCTCATTCTCGGCGTCGACCGCGGACAATGCCTCGTCCAGCACCAGGATCGGGGTGTCGCGCAGCAATGCCCGGGCGATGGCGACGCGCTGGCGCTGGCCGCCGGACAGCTTCACGCCCTTCTCGCCGACGACGGTGCGGTAGCCCTGCGGCAGCGACTGGACGAAGCCGTGGATGTTGGCGGCGCGGGCGGCGGCCTCGACCTCGGCCTCGGTCGCCTCCGGCCGGCCCATGCGGATGTTGTCCTCGACCGTGCCGTGGAACAGGAAGGTGTCCTGGTTCACCACCGAGATCATCGACCGGATCTGGTCGAAGGACAGGCCGCGCAGGTCGTGCCCCCCGAGCCGGATCGATCCCTGCTCCGGGTCGTAGAAGCGCAGCAGCAGGCGGACGATCGACGACTTGCCGCCGCCGGACGGGCCGACCAGGCCGATGCGCTCGCCGGCCCGGGCCTCGAAGCTCAGCGCCTCATGGATGGTGCGGCGGGTGCCGGGGTAGCGGAAGCGCACGCCGGCGAATTCGATGGTCGGGTCCAGCGGCCGGGCCAGCGCCGCCGGGGGCGCATCCGCCACCTCCGGCGTGTCGTCCAGCACCTGGTAGATGCCCTGGGCGGCGGACAGGCCGACCATGCCCTGATGCAGCACCGACCGCAGCTCGCGCATCGGCCGGAAGATCTCGACCCCCAGCATCAGGATCACCAGCAGCGCCGACAGGGCCATGGCGCCGGACTCGACCCGCCAGGCGCCCAGCGCCAGGGCAGCGGCGGCGCCGCAGGCGATGGCGCTGTCGGTGATGCCGCGGGCCAGCACATTGGTTCCCAGCACCCGCATGGTGCTGCGGAACACCGACTGCGCCTTGAGCTTCAAGGTCGCGCCCCGCGCGCCGCTCTGGCCGAAGGCCTTCAGCGTCGCCAGCCCCTGCACCGAATCCAGGAACTCGGCGGCGAAATCGGCATAGACCTGCCGCAGCTGCAGCGAGCTGCCGGTTTCGCGTCGGTGCCACAGCGCCGGGCCGAACAGGGCGATCAGGGCGAAGGCCAGCATCACCGCGGCCACCGGCAGGTCGACGAAGGCGATGGCGGCGAAGATCAGGATCGGCGTCAGCAGCGCGATCAGGAACTGCGGCAGGAACTGGCCGAAATAGACCTCAAGCTGCTCGACCCCATCGATCAGCGACAGGGTCAGCGCGCCGGAGCGGCGGCGGGCCACGGTGCCGGGCCCCAGCGC
>JAEKLZ010000058.1 GCA_019508225.1 Inquilinus limosus
TCCCCGGCCGATCGGCGAGAATGGCCGGATGGGCGAACCGATCGACGACTTCTATCCGCAGGTGCCGGTGTTCGAGGGCTTCGCCCGGTTGACCGACGCCACGCTGTACCGGCCGCTGCCCGAGAATTGGGTGATCGGCCTGTCCGACGTCGTGTCCTCCACCGCCGCGATCCGGGCCGGCAAGTACAAGGCCGTCAACATCGCCGGCGCGGCGCTGATCGCCGCCGTGTCCAACGCCCTGGGCCAGCGCGACTACCCCTTCGCCTTCGGCGGCGACGGCGCCAGCTTCGCCCTGCCCCCTGACGATGCCGAAACCGCCCGCGCCGCCCTGGCCGCCACCGCCGCCTGGGTGCGCGACGAGCTGGGCCTGACCCTGCGCGTGGCGCTGGTGCCGGTGGCGTCGATCCGCACTGCCGGCTGGGATGTGCGCATCGCGCGCTACGCACCCTCGCCGGACGTGACCTATGCCATGTTCATGGGCGGCGGTCTGGCCTGGGCCGGGCAGGAGCTGAAGGCCGGCGCCTTCGCGGTCGAGCCGGCGCCGCCCGGGACGCGGCCCGACCTGTCCGGCCTGTTCTGCCGCTGGCAGGAGTTCCCGGCCCGGCACGGCGTGATTCTGTCGCTGATCGCCACCCCGGCCGTGGCCGAGAGCGAGGCCGCGTTCCAGGAGCTGGTCGGCGACATCCTGCGGATGACCGGGCGGGAGAGCGAGGCCGAGCATCCCCTGGCCGATCTGCGGCGCGGCATGGGCTGGCCGCCGCCGGGGCTGGACGTCGAGGCCCGGGCGTCGCGCCGGCCCGGCCAGTCGCTGCTGTTGCGCAAGCTGGTGGTGGGGCTGAAGAGCCTGGCGTCCTGGGCGATCCTGCGCTTCCGCCTTCCGGTCGGCCCCTTCCGGCCCGACCGCTATCTGGGGGAGCTGGTGGCCAATGCCGACTTCCGCAAATACGATGACGGGCTGCGGATGACGCTGGACTGCACCCCGGCGCTGGCCGACCGGCTGGAGGCACGGCTGCTGGCGGCCGAGCAGGCCGGCATCGCCCGCTTCGGCCTGCACCGGCAGGAGGCGGCGATCGTCACCTGCTACACCCCATCGGCCATGCGCAGCGACCATGTCCACTTCGTCGACGGCGCCGCCGGCGGCTATGCCGCCGCCGCGGCCCGGCTGAAGCCGTGACCGGCCCGGAGGCCGGCAACCTGTTCCACGCTTTGCAGCCGGACGCGGCGGAGGAGCAGCTCTCGACCCTGCTGGAGGGGGCCGGTTTCGTGCTGGAGCGCATCGTCTCCACCGGCCAGGCCAGCGCGCCCGGCTTCTGGTACGACCAGGATCGCGCCGAATGGGTGGTGCTGCTGCGCGGTTCCGCCGGGCTGGAGCTCGAAGGCGAGCCGGCGCCGCGCACCTTACGCCCCGGCGACTGGGTGCACCTCCCGGCCCATGCCCGCCACCGCGTCGTCTGGACCGACCCGGACCAGCCGACGGTGTGGCTGGCGCTGCATCACGGCTAAGCGGCGATCAGCTCGAACCGGTCGACATCCACCAGCCCGCGGTCGGTGATCTTGAGGTGCGGGATCACCGGCAGCGGCAGGAAGGCGAGCTGGATGAACGGTTCCGGCAGCGGGCAGCCCATCGCCTTCACCGCCCGGCGCAGCGCCCGCAGGTCGTCCGCCACCCGCTCGAAGGGCTGCAGGCTCATCAGCCCGGCCAGCGGCAGGGCGATCTCGCCCGCCATCTGGCCGTTGCGGACCGCGACGAAGCCGCCCTGCAGCTCGATCAGCCGGTTCACCGCCGCCGCCATGTCGGCATCGTTGTCGCCGACCACGCAGATGTTGTGGCTGTCATGCCCGACCGAGGAGGCCAGGGCGCCGCCGCGGAAGCCGAAGCCCTTGACGAAGGCGCGGCCGATGTTGCGGTTCACCCCGTGCCGGGCGAAGACGCAAATTTTGAGGATGTCCTGGTCCGGGTCGGGGTGGCGGCAGCCGTCGCGCCAGGGCAGGGTCGCGGTCAGCGCGTCGGTGATGATCTTGCCTGGGATCAGCCCGATCACCGGCCCGGTCGGGCCGCCGGTCGGGGCGTGGAAATCCTCCACCGCCACCGGGTCGAGCTTCACCGAGCCGAGCCCGACCGGGGCCGGGGCCGCGCGGCCGGCGAAGATCTCCGGCCCGACGATCCGCCCGGCGCTGATCACCTGCGACACGGCACAGCTGTCGAGATCGTCCAGCAACACCAGGTCGGCGCGGCGCCCTGGCGCGACCAGGCCCCGGTCACGCAGGCCGAAACCCTGGGCCGCCGACCAGGTGGCGGCGCGGTAGACATGGGCGACCGGCGCACCCTGCCGGATCGCGGCCCGGATCAGGTGGTCGAGATGGCCTTCCTCGGCGATGTCGAGCGGGTTGCGGTCGTCGGTGCACAGGCCGAGCAGCGGCGAGGTCTCGGCCGAGATGATCGGCGCCAGAGCGTGCACGTCCTTGCTGACCGAGCCGTCGCGGATCAGGATCTGCATGCCCTTGCGCAGCTTCTCCAGCGCCTCCTCCGGCCCCGTCGTCTCGTGGCAGTTGCGGATGCCGCAGGCGAGATAGGCGTTCAGCGGCTTGCCGCGCAGCAGCGGCGAATGCCCGTCGATATGGCCGTCCTGGAAGGCGGCCAGCTTCTCCAGCACCGCCTCGTCCTTGGCCAGCAGGCCGGGAAAGTTCATGAACTCGGCCAGGCCGATGACCTTGGGATGGCCGCGGTGCCGCACCAGCTCGGCGGCATCGAGCCGGGCTCCTGCGGTCTCGAGCTCCGTCGCCGGCACGCAGGAGGAGAGCTGGACCCGCAGGTCCATCGCCGTGCCGAGGGCGCCGTCGAGGAAGTAGCGCAGCCCCGCCTCGCCCAGCACGTTGCAGATCTCGTGCGGGTCGCAGATCGCGGTGGTGGTGCCGCGCGGCAGCACGCAGCGGTCGAACTCCGCCGGCGTCACCAGGGTCGATTCGCAATGCACATGGGTGTCGATGAAGCCCGGCACCACGACCTTGCCGCGGCCGTCGATCTCGACCGTGCCGGCATAGTCGTCGCAGGTGCCGACGATGCGGTCGCCGCAGACCGCCACGTCGCCCTCCAGCAGCGCGCCGCTGATCACGTCGAGGGTGCGCGCACCCTTGATCACCAGATCGGCGGGAGCGTGGCCCAGGGCCTGGTCGATTCGCGTCCTCAGTTCCGCCGTGCCGCTCATGTCGTCCTCTCCTGCCGGGACGGCAGCCTAGCAAAATCGCAGGCGGTCATGCGTCCCGCGAAATATATCGAATTTTAACTGAATTGTTTTTATGGTCCGCCCGAGGGCGACAATGCCACCGGTTTGAACTATCACCTGATCAGGGGAACCGTTGCCACGGCGCCCCGGGGGCGATCGGGAGACGCGCGGGGAATGGAGAAGTTTCTGGGCTCGGTCCGCTCGATCGTCCTGCTCGCGATTCTCGGCTTCCTGCTGTTCTTCGGCGCGGCCGGCGGGCTCGGCAAGCAGTTCCTGGCCGACAACGCCCGCACGCAGGGCTGGGTCGACCACACCAATCTGGTGATCAACACGATCTACGAGGCCCGGCTGAACATCGCCCGGGCCCAGGCCCTGAGCCGCGGCTTCGTCATCACCGGGAAGCAGCAGGATGCGGCGGTAGCGGAGGACAGCGCCCGGCTGGCCACCGACGGGCTGCTGGACCTGCGCAAGATGACCGCCGACAACCCGGCGCAGGTCCGGCGCTTCGACGACGCCGCGGCCATCGCCGAACAGATCCTGGTCACCAATGACCGGATCATCGCCGCGGTCCGGCGCGGCGATCTCGACGGTGCCCATATCATCGTCAAGGACGCCGCCGACCAGGCACCGGCGTTCCGCGCCCGGATCGACGAGGCGGCGGCCGCCGAGAAGGCGCTGCTGGAGGAGCGCCGAGCCGCCACCCAGGCGACCCTGCGGCGGATCATCTGGCTGCTCGCCGGCATCGCCGCGCTGGCGGCGCTGTGCGGGCTGCTGGCCGCCTGGGCGATGTCGCGCCAGGTGCGCACCGACCAGCAGCGCTACCGCGATCTGGAGCGGGCCAAGCAGGAGAGCGACGCCGCCGCCCGGGCGCTGGCGGAGAGCCAGGCGCAGGCGCAGGCGGTGCTGGACAGCGCCCGCGATCCGATCCTGGTGGTCGGCCAGGACGGCGTGGTCGAGCTGGCCAACCGCGCCTGCGGCGAGGCCTTCGGAGTGGTCGCGGGCGAGCTGATCGGAACCGACATCTCGGAGCTGGTGCCGGCACTGGCCGGCGGCGCCCACCCGACCGGCGAGGTCACTGTGACGCGGCGCGATGGCAGCAGCTTCCCGGCCGAGATCTCGACCGGCGTGTTCGAGCGCGACGGCCGCAGCGTCTCGGTCTGCATCCTGCGCGACATGACCGAGCGGCACCGGCTGGACCAGCTGAAGAACGAGTTCGTGTCGACGGTGAGCCATGAGCTGCGCACGCCGCTGACCTCGATTCGCGGCTCGCTGGGCCTGATCGTGGCCGGGGCCGCGGGGACCCTGCCGGACAAGGCCAAGTCGCTGCTGGAGATCGCGCACAAGAACAGCGAGCGGCTGGTCGGGCTGGTCAACGACATTCTCGACATCGAGAAGATCGAATCCGGCCGCATGGAGTTCCGGCACGACCGGCTGGAAGCCGGGGCGCTGGTCGAGCAGGCGGTCGAGGCCAACCAGGCCTATGCGGCGCAGCACGAGGTCGAGTACCGCGTCACGACACGGCCCGACCTGCCGCTGCCGGTGCAGGGCGACGCCGACCGCCTGATCCAGGTGCTGACCAACCTGCTGTCCAACGCCGCCAAGTTCTCGCCGGCCGGCAGCACGATCGAGGTGGCGGTCGAGCTGTTGGCCGGCCTGGGCGGCCGCCAGGTCCGGATCAGCGTGCGCGACCGCGGCGCCGGCATCCCGGAGGAGTTCCGCAGCCGGATCTTCCAGCGCTTCGCCCAGGCCGATGCCAGCGACGTGCGGCGCAAGGGCGGCACCGGGCTGGGCCTGTCGATCGCCAAGGCCATCGTCGAGCGCCATGGCGGCCGCATCGGCTTCGAGCCGGCGGCGGGCGGCGGCACCTGCTTCTGGTTCACCCTGCCGCTGCTGGCCGAGGCGCCCGAGACGGCCGCACTGCCCGGCGACGCCCGGCGCCAGGTGCTGATCTGCGAGGACGACGCGGATGTGGCGACGCTGCTGGGCCTGATGATCGAGCAGGATGGCTGGCGGGTCGACTTCGCCCGCGACGCCGAGACGGCGCTGGAGAAGGCGCGCACCGGGCAGTACGACGCCATGACCGTCGACCTGCTGCTGCCGGGCATGGACGGGATCACGCTGATCCGGCAGCTGCGGACCGACCCGGCCACGGCGGGCCTGCCGATCGTCGTCGTCTCCGCCACCGCGCAGGACGGCAAGCGCGAACTGAACGGCGACGCCTTCAACATCGTCGACTGGCTGGACAAGCCGATCGAGCAGCTGCGGCTGCGCGCGGCGCTGCGCCAGGCGGGCCTGCGCAGCCGCAACGGCCGCGCCTGCATCCTGCATGTCGAGGACGACGACGATGTGATCGAGGTGGTCGGCGCCATCGTCCGCGACGAGGCGGAGATCGTGCCGGCGCGGTCGCTGCAGGAGGGCCGCGAGAAGCTGGCGCAGCGGCGCTTCGACCTGGTCATCATCGATGTCGGGCTGCCCGACGGCTCCGGCCTCGACCTGCTGGAGACGATCAACGCGCGCACCCCGCGGGAGCCGGTGCTGATCTTCTCGGCCCAGGATTCCAGCGCCTCCTATGCCAGCGCGGTCTCCGCCTCGCTGGTCAAGAGCCGCACCGACAACGAGCAGCTGCACCAGACCATCACCGACCTGATCAACGGCCTGATCCAGGACAAGCAAGGGGCCCCCCGCTATGGCCGATGAGGCGCTGACCCGCATCCTCTATGTCGAGGACGATGCCGATATCCGCTCGGTCGCCGGCTTCGCGCTGGAGGCGGTGGGCGGCTTCATCCTGGCCGCCTGCGCCTCGGGCGAGGAGGCGCTGGCCCAGGCGCCGGGCTTCGCGCCGCAGCTGCTGCTGCTCGACGTGATGATGCCGGGCATGGACGGGCCGGAGACGCTGGCGGCGCTTCGGGCGCTGCCGGGGACAGCGGCGACGCCCGCGGTGTTCATGACCGCCAAGGTGCAGCCGCAGGAGGTGGCGCGCTACCGTGCCCTCGGCGCCGTCGACGTCATCTCCAAGCCATTCGACCCGATGACCCTGTCAGACGAGATCCGCGCCATCTGGGCCCGGCGCGGCGGCCGACGATCATGACCCAGGACGCGCTGCAAGCCCAGCTCGACCGGCTGCGGGCGAAGTTCGCGGCCGAGCTGCCGCGGAGGCTGGCCGAGGCCGAGACCCTGCTGGCGGCGCTGCAGGCCGGCGACGGCGAGGCGCTGACGGGGCTGCGCTTCGTCGTGCACCGGCTGAACGGCACCGGCGGCACCATGGGCTTCATGGCACTGTCGCAGGCAGCGACGGCGCTGGAGGCGCGGCTGGATGCCTGCCTTCGGGCCGGCGGGGCCGGGCCGGAAGATATCGCGGCGATCGCGGCCGGGCTGGCGGCGGTGAGGGCGGCCGCCTGAGCCGGGTCAGGCGGGCTCCACCACCTCGATCTCGGCGGTGATCTCGGCCACCTTGCCGAGCATGATCGAGGCCGAGCAGTACTTCTCCTTCGACAGCGCCACGGCGCGCTCGACCTTGGCGCGGTCCAGGCCGCGGCCGGAGACGATGTAGTGCATATGGATTTTGGTGAAGACCTTCGGGTCGGTCTCGGCCCGCTCGGCCTCGACCTCGACCCGGCAGTCGGCCACCGGCTCGCGCGCCCTCTCCAGGATCATCACCACGTCGAAGGCGGTGCAGCCGCCGAGGCCGAGCAACAGCATCTCCATCGGCCGGACGCCGAGGTTGCGCCCGCCGCTTTCCGGCGCGCCGTCCATGACCACGGCATGGCCGCTGCCGGATTCGCCGACGAAGGTGCGGCCTTCGACCCAGGTGATGCGGGCTTTCATCTGATCTGCTCCAGGAACCGATTCGAACCGGCACCCTAGCAGCGCCGGCCGGGGCCGTCAGCGGTGGACAGGCCACCCCGAATCCGGGCTTTGCATTGCCGCCGCTTTGCAGTATGGTCCGCGCCGCTTCGGGTCCTCGGGCCCGAGTCCATAGCCTGCACTCGTAGCTCAGCTGGATAGAGCGCCGCCCTCCGGAGGCGGAGGTCACAGGTTCGAATCCTGTCGAGTGCGCCATTCCCCCCGGACATTCCGCCGGCCGCCCCACGGCCCCGCGCAGACGGGAACCGGAGGCTCGGTGTCGCCATTGCCCAGACATGGCGAAATGTCACGACCCGCTCGACTGGACCGTCCTTCCCACCGGACACGGCACCGGAACGGTGTCATGCGGCGAATTCCGCGGCTGGTATGCCCGGAACGCCCAAGGCCGGATGCAGATCACCTGGACCGACGGCCCGGATGAGAAGCGCTCTTCGGAGATCTACCGCGCCGCGACCACAGCCTGCGAGCAGGCCGATGACGGCCGCCAGACCAGCAAGGCGGGCCGCATCGACGCCGGAGGCTAGCCTAGCCTGCACCCAACAGTATCGTGGGGTGCCCGCCGCCCCTCTCTAGAGTCGGACATGTGCCGCAATCCCTGGCAGCGCAGGGGCCAAACGGCGCTGAGGGCGCCGCCCGGATCTCTCCTCGCCACGATCCAGGCCGAGTTTTGCCCGCCTGCCGGCGCGGCATCCCATGCATCATACGAGATAGTGGCCGCCCGCAGTGCAGGGCCATGCTCCGGCTCCTCGGGCGCTCTCGCTCAATCCTTCGAGTTCGGAATGATGATGCGCCGGATGTCATCGGCGCTCCGCCCGTTGTCGCCGCGATTCCGGTTGCGGTCCCCGTCGTCGTTCCGGCCTCTGTTCCCGTTGCCGTCAAGCCCGAAAATGCGACGCGCGCCCTCGGTCTTGTCGTCATAGTCCCGGGATGTCGCTCGGCGCCGGCGGTTGTGATCCCGATCGTCGTCATCATCCCGGTGCCGGTTGCGATAGCGGCGCCGGTCGTCATCGTCGTCGCGGTAGCGATACCGGCTGTCGCGATACCCTCCGCGGTCATAGCCCCAATAGCCATCGTCATACGAGCTGGAATAGTCGTCGCCGTAGTAGCCGCCGCCACCGTAGTAGCCGGGGCCCGTCTGGCACGACGCCACCAGCGGAGCGGATGCTGCCATGGTGATCACGACCAGCCCCGTCCGGAACAGTCCAGTGCCATATGCCACGACGCTCTCCCTCGTCGTTCATGCTGCCCTGATCAACACGTGAGTTTGTGGCGAAATTCCGTCGCTCCGGAAATCGACCCCCCGTGCGGCCCAAGTGATTCTGCCGGCCGAGTCCAGCCGTCTCGCCGCAGCCGGTCGGGCGGCTGACCCATTCGGGTGATCCCGCCGCGAGGCGCCATCTGTCATAGTGGCGGACATTCGAGACACGCCTTTTTGCCGATTTCCGTCGATTTGAGGCGACGATTGGACCCGCGAGCGGTGCCACGGCAAGGCTCCCCGCCCCGCTCGACGACCGGCGGGACCGTGTGCGGCCGGGACAGCCTGTAGCCGGAACCGTGCCTTTCAACACACAACACAGGCTTCGGGGGAGACATCCATGTCCGGCACTTCCAGCCTGAATGTCGAGATCGACCGCTCGACCGGCACCTTCAACGTCCTGATCGACTATCACATCGACGCCTACATCGACCCGGAGACGTCCGAATATTTCGGCGACACCTCCTGGATGGCCGACATCTCGCTGGCCGGCGGCGGGTCGGTCGGAGGAGGATCGGGATTCGGGGCGGAGAGCGACCTGGCCTATCTCGGCCTCGGGCTGCTGTCCGGCAACTTTGTCCTCAGCTTCAGCGCGATGAACACCTTCAGCGCGGATTCCATCGCCGCCACCTGGAACGTGTTCAGCGTCTTCGACGCCACCACGCCGCAGACGGTCGCCGGCAGCGCCATCGACGACATCATCATCGGCGGCGACGGCGACGACATGCTGCGCGGCCTCGATGGGGCGGACCTGATCGATGCCGGTGCCGGCGACGACATCGTCGACGGCGGGGCCGGCGATGACCGGCTGAACGGCCTGGACGGCGACGACATCCTGATCGGCGGGGCCGGCGACGACACCTTTACGGTCGATTCGGTCGGCGACATCGTGATCGAACGGGCCGGCCAGGGCTATGACCGGGTGATCGCCCTCGCCAGCACCATCCTGGCCGACAATGTCGAGGAACTGACCCTCTACGGCCTGGGCGCCATGAACGGCACCGGCAACGCCGGCAACAACCGGATCTTCGGCAGTGATGGTGCCAATGTCCTGACCGGCGGCGACGGTGACGACATCCTGAACGGGAATGGCGGCGACGACGTGCTGCGCGGCGGGCAGGGGGCCGACGAGCTGGCCGGCCGGGACAACGGGACCGCGCTGGGCGACACCGCGACCTACAGCGACAGCGCCGTCGGCATCGTCGCCAACCTCGCCACCGGCCTGGGCTCCGGCGGCGCGGCCCAGGGTGATACCTATATCGAGGTCGAGAACATCGACGGCAGCCAGGGGAATGACGACCTGACCGGGAGCACCGGGGCCAACATCCTGCGCGGCCTGGGCGGCAACGACGTGCTCCGCGGCGGAGCCGGGGGCGACACGCTGGACGGCGGCGCCGGCATCGATACCGCCAGCTACTACACCAGCGCCGCCGGGGTCTCGGTCAACCTGGCCACGGGCGCCGGCAGCGGCGGCACCGCCCAGGGCGACGTGCTGACCGGCATCGAGGCGCTGTCGGGCAGCCAGGGCAACGACAGCCTCACCGGTGATGCCGGCGCCAACACGCTGCAGGGCTGGAACGGCAGCGACGTCCTTACCGGCGGCATCGGCAAGGACACGCTGACGGGGGGCGCCGGCGCCGACCGCTTCGCCTATGGCGGCGCCGCCGAGAGCACGGTCGGCGCCGATGCCGACCGGATCACCGATTTCAGCCACGCCCAGGGCGACCGCATCGACCTGTCGGCCATCGACGCCAGCACCGCCCTCGCCGGCAACCAGGCCTTCAGCTTCATCGGCACCGGCCTGTACACCGGCGTCGCCGGCCAGTTGCGCTACGCGGTCAATGGCGGCGTCACCACCATTGCCGGCGATGTCAACGGCGACAAGGTCTCCGATTTCCATATCCAGCTGACCGGCAGCGTCGCCCTGCTGGCCACGGACTTCATTCTCTGATTCTCCGGACCGACCGGCGGCCGGGTCAGGCGGCGTGGCGCGGGGCCGCCGCGCCGACCAGCCCGGCCACCACCTCCTCGGCAATGGCGAAGCCGGTGCTCATGCCGGTGCCGCTGGTGACCTGGACCACCCGCGTCGCCTCGTCCGGCGCCTCGGCGAAGGCCTCGGCCGGGCCGGAGGGGTAGATCCCGACCCAGCGCTCGGTCACCACCGGCTGCGGCACGTCCAGCAGCTCGGTCATGTGGCGCAGGATCAGGCCTTCCACCGCCTGTGGCGCGAAGGGGTCGGGCGAGTCGTCGTAATGGTGCGAATCGCCGACCACCAGCGAGCCGTCGGCCGATTGCACCACGATCAGGTGGATGCCGTTGGCCAGCGTCTCCGGCACCTCGGCCGCCAGCCGGGCCTTCAGCGGCGCCGCCTCGGTCGGGGAACAGCGACTTCAGGTCCGGCCCGGGGCAGACCACGATGCGGTCGGCCAGCACCACCCCCTCGCTGGTCTCGATCCGCGGCGCCTGCACCGCGCGGACCTGGACACCGCGGCGGAAGAGGACGCCATGCGCCGATTCCAGCCAGGCGGCCAGGCGCGGGATCGCCTCGCGCGGCTCGATCCGCAGCTCATGCGGGCTCCACAGCCCGGCGCGCAGCCCTTCGGCCCGCGCCATCGGCAGCCGCGCCGCCATGATGGCGGCCGGCAGCAGGGTGCAGCCCTCGCCCATCGCGGTGCGGGCGAAGGCCTCGAGCACGCCCTGCCCCTCCTCGGTCCGGGCCAGCAACGCGGTGCCGCGGTGCAGCACCGGGATGCCGGCCTGCGGCGCCACCTCGGCCCAGATGTCGCGGCTGCGCATCGCCCGGTGCCAGGTCGGGCCGGCCGATTGGCCGCTGACGGTGACGAAGCCGAAATTGCGGACCGAGGCGCCGATGGCGCGCGCCTCGCGGTCGATCACCACCACCCGCAGCCCCTGCCGCGCGGCGGCCAGGGCATGGGCGAGGCCGAGGATGCCGGCGCCGACGACGGCGAGATCGTAGCGGTTCACGGCGCGTCCCCGACGGCGATGCGGGCCTCGATCCGCTCGATCGCGGCCGGAACGTCGGCGATGCCGTCGACCACCTCATGCGCGCCGGCATCCCGCAGCCGGTTGGCGGCGACACGGCGCAGCTCCGCCTGCCGCTCCACCGGCAAGGCGACCCATTCCGCCTCGGTCAGCCCGACCTCGTTGCCGGTGATGGCCAGGCCGATGGTCCACATGCCGGCGTTCAGCCCCTCGGCCACGTCGACCACCGTGTCCCCGACCTTGACCGCGGCCTGGACCGGATGGAGGTCGAGCTCGATCAACGCCTTCAGCGCCATCGCCGGGCCGGGGCGGCCGGACGGGGTCTCGCCGGCGCAGACGATCACCTCGGGTTCATAGCCCTGCCGGGCCGCTTCCGGGATCACCACCTGCATCACCGGGCGCGGGAAGCCGGTGGTGGTGCCGATGCGGATGCCGCGGGCCCGCAACGCCGCCATGGTCTCGACCGTGCCGGGGATCAGCACCGCATGCCGCTGCACCGCCGCGATCTGCAGCGGCAGGAAGCGCTCGTAGAGATCGCCGACATCCGCCGTGACCGGCGCCCGGCCCTGCGCCCGTTCCCAGGCCGCCGCGACCTGCGGCATGTCCAGCAGCGCCCGGATGTGGTCCCATTTGGCCATGCCCATCGGCAGCCGGGCGGTGGCCAGCGGCACCTCGACACCCATCGCGGCGAAGGCCTCGACCAACGAGGTGATCGGCGCCTGGCAGCCGAAATCGACGGTGGTGCCGGCCCAGTCGAAGATCGCGGCCCGGATCGGGCCGTCATACCGGCGGCGTGGGATAAAGCCCATGGCGCGCTCCCCTGACAGCTTGGATGGGCGGAGAAGGCCAGAGAGTCCAATATTGATCCAATTCATATTCTCCATATGATCTATTGATGGGCTCAACACTCAGCATCCAGCTGCGCGCCTTCCATGCGGTGGCGACCGAGGGCAGCTTCACCAAGGCAGCGCGGGCGATCGGCGTGTCGCAATCGACCCTGTCGATCGAGGTCAAGGCGCTGGAGCAGCGTTACGGCGTGCAGCTGTTCCGCCGCTCCGGCCGGGCGATCGAGCTGACCCCGCTGGGCGCCGAGCTGATGACCTTCACCAACCGCACCTTCACCGCGCAGGCCGAGGCGGTGGAGCTGCTGCAGGGCACCAGCCGGATGCCGACCGGCACGCTGCGCCTGGGCGCGGACGGGCCGTTCCATGCCATGCCGCTGGTCGCCGCCTTCACCGCGCGTCACGACGGGGCGCGGGTGCGGATGACGGTGGGCAACGCCCAGCGGGTGCTGGCCGACCTGGTCGACATCCGGCTCGACGTGGCGCTGCTGGCGCGGGTGCCGGGCGACCCGCAGCTCTACGCCCTGCCGCTGTGGCACGACCCGGTGCATGTGCTGTTGCCGCGCGACCATCCCCTGGCCCGGATGCGCACGGTTCCGGCGCCGCTGATCGCGGGGGAGCGGCTGGTGATGCGCGAGGCTGGATCGATGACGCGGGAGACGGTGGAGCGCGCCTTCGCCGCGGTCGACCTGCCGCTGGCGCCGTGGATGGAGGTGGAGGGGCGGGAGGCGTCGCGCGAGGCGATCGCCGCCGGCCTTGGCATCGGCTTCATGTCGGCCGCCGAGCTGACGCCGGACCCGCGCTTCGTCAGCCGCCCGATCGGCGGCTGCCGGGTCGAGATGGACGAGTATGTGGTGTGCCTGCGCGAGCGCCAGCGCCTGGCCATCGTCCGCGCCTTCTTCGACATCGCCGCCGAGGCCAGCCGGGCGCGGCGCGAGGCCGCCGCACCCGGGTAGGGTCACGCGTGCCGGCTGAAATCCGGCGGCGGCATGCTGAAATCGACCAGCGGCCGCACCTCGACGAAACCGATCCGGGCCAGCGGATGCGTGGCCGCGACCTGCGCCGCCTCGTCGATGTCGCGGGCCTCGATCACGACGAAGCCGCCGAGGATCTCCTTGGTCTCCATGAACGGGCCGTCGACCGCCGAGGTCTTGCCCTCGCGTACCTTCACGGTGCGGGCGCCGTCGGGCAGCTCCAGCGCCTCGCCGACGACGAAATGGCCGCTGGCCTTCAGCGTCTCGTCATGGGTGGCGCAGCCCTCCAGCGCCGCCTGGGCCTCGGGGCTGCCGCCGAACAGGGTCTGCGGATCGTAATAGATCAGGCAGGCATAGCGCATGATGAGGTCCTTCTGCTTGCGCCTTGAATGCCCCTAATCGTCCGGTGCTCTCGGGATTCGACAGGCCTCGGCGATTTTCCGCTAGCGCGGAACGAGTTCCGGCCCGGACCGGGTCGTCGCATCGCGTCAGGGCGGTGAAGCAGCGCCCGCCTGCGATGCCGGGATCCGGGGCCGCAACCCGGGGCTGGGCCTCGTCCGCCGCAGCCGGGGGCTCGGCCTCAGCCTGCGTCGAAGCCTGAGCCTCGGCCGCCTGGGCGGCGAGGGCGCGGGCGCCGGCGGTCTCGGCCAACTGCATGCCGATCTCGGCCAGGCGGGTCAGCATCTCGCATTGCTGCAGCATGCAGCCGCGGCCATAGGCCTGGACGTCGAAATCGGCAGGGATCTCCTTCATGGAACGTATCATGAACGAGATTCGCATGCGAGCGCAA
>JAEKLZ010000059.1 GCA_019508225.1 Inquilinus limosus
CGGCCGGCCAGGTCGCGCTTGATCTCGCCGACCAGGCCGGGGCCGCGATAGGCCAGGGCGGTGTACAGCTGCACCAGGCTGGCGCCGGCACGGATCTTGGCATAGGCGTCGGCGCCGCTGGCCACGCCGCCGACCCCGACCAGCGGCAGCCGGCCGGCCACCAGCTTCGCCATCCGCCGCAGCACCGCGGTCGAAGGCTGCATCAGCGGCTTGCCGCTCAGCCCCCCGGGCTCGCCGGCCAGGTCCGGCGGCAGCCCTGCGGGGCGGGCGATGGTGGTGTTGGACACGATCAGCCCGTCGATGCCGGCGGCCAGCGCCACCTCGGCGACATCCTCCAGGTCCTCCGGCGTCAGGTCCGGAGCGATCTTGACCAGCAGCGGCGGCCGGGCCGTGCCGTCGGCGCGCGCCGCGGTGGCGGCGGCCAGCAGCCGCTGCAGCGGCTCGCGGCTCTGCATCGCCCGCAGCCCGGGCGTGTTCGGCGAGGAGATGTTGACGACGACATAGTCGGCCAGCCGGGCGAAGGCGCGGATGCCGGCGGCGTAGTCGGAGTCCGGGTCGCGGCTGTCCTTGTTGCGGCCGACATTGATGCCCAGAAGACCGGGCGCGGCGGCGCCGTTCGCGCGCCGCGCCTCCAGCCGGGCGACGGCGGCGGCATGGCCGCGGTTGTTGAAGCCGTAGCGGTTGATCAGCGCCTGGTGGTCCGGCAGCCGGAAGGCCCGTGGCCGTGGATTGCCGGGCTGGGCCCGCGGCGTGACGCTGCCGATCTCGACGAAGCCGAGGCCCAGCCGCAGCATCGGGTCCACCACCTCGGCGTCCTTGTCGAAGCCGGCGGCCAGGCCGATCGGGTTGGCGAAGTGCCGGCCCCACAGTGTCACCGCCAGGACCGGGTCGTCCGGCTCGGCGGCGACGGGCCCGAGGCCGAGCTTCAGCGCGGTGATGGTGGCCCGGTGCGCGGTCTCCGGCGGCAGCGCCTTCAGCACCGGCGCGGCCAGGGCGAACAGCAGGCTCACGGCGCGGTGACGGTCGGGAACAGCCGCGGCGGAAAGACATGGCGGCCGTCGACCAGCGGCAGCGGCGCCACGCCCTGCACCGCGGCCAGCGGCAGCTCGGCATAGAGATGCGGGAACAGCGCGCCGCCGCGCGACGGCTCCCAGCGCAGGGCGTCGCCCAGCCTGTCCGGGTCCAGCGCCACCAGCACCAGCCCGTCCTGGCCGGCGAAGTGGCGTGCCGCCGTCTCCTCCGCCTGCTCGGCGGTCGAGAAGTGGATGAAGCCGTCCTTGTGGTCGACGGCGGAACCGCGATAGGCGCCGGCCGCCTCGGCCGCGGCCCATTCCGTCGCGCTGCAGATCTTGTAGATGGTCATGGCGCGCGAACCCTAGGGAAGCGGTCCTCGCCCGTCAATCGCGGGCGGGCCCGCAGCCGTCGCCGCTATCTCGTGGTCCTGCCGGCGTGAAGCCGGATCATTCGATCATGAGCGTTGCAGAATGCGAATCGTATGCGGCTGCGCGTTGCAAATTGCGAGTGCGGGTTCGAGATCAAAACTGTCACAGAATTTATATTTCAATATTATCCGGAATTTCGAAATCAAGATACGAATCCGTCCCTATTTCGGCGATCTCATCCCTCCCGACGGTGCCAACCGCCCTGGCCGCGCCTCTGGCACGCCTCTTGCTCCGAAGGAAGGCATTAACCTTGGGAGGGTGCCCAAATGGGCGACATTGCGATGACGAATAATCTGTCGGTGATCGAACTGAAGACGCCGATGACCTATGCTCTCGACATGGTGACGGCGATGGGCGACCCCGGCATCACCACGGTGCCGACCAAGCCGACGGCCGGCATGCTGGCGGCGGGCGCGCGGGCCGGCGGTGTCACGGTCGAGGTGGCCTGGCGCGTGTTCCAGTCGATGGTCAACGCCGCCGACTGACCGGCCGGCCGATGCTGAGCGGCAGGGGCTCGATCACGGCCCCGCCGCCAGCCTCCTCGGTCTCGGCGCCGATCGGCAGCAGGATGGTGATGCGGGTGCCGACCTCGGGCTCGCTGTCGATCATCAGCATGCCGCCATGGCTCTCTACCAGAGCCTTGGCCAGCGGCAGTCCCAGACCCGATCCTTCGCGCGGCCGCCGCGACAGCTTGCGCGCCTGACGGAACGGCTCCAACGCCAGGGCGATCTCCTGCCCGGTCATGCCGATGCCGGTGTCGGCCACGGTGATGCGCACCGACCGCGCCACCGCCGTCGCCTCGATCGTGACCCGGCCGCCATCGGGCGTGAACTTCACCGCATTGGTCAGCAGGTTGATCAGGATCTGGCGCAGCCGCAGCGGGTCGGCGTGCAGCAGCGGCAGGTCGCGCGCCACACGCTGCTCGATGACGATGCCATGGGTCTCGGCGCGCTGCGACACCAGGCTGACCGCGCCCTCGACATCGCTGGCCAGGTCCACCGGCTCCGGCTGCAGCTCGAGCCGGCCGGATTCGACGCGCGACAGGTCCAGCACGTCATTGACCAGGGCCAGCAGATGCTGGCCCGAGCGGTGGATATCCTCGGCATAGCCGCGGTAGCGCTCGGGCAGCGGCCCGAGATGGGCGTCCCGGATCAGCTCGGAAAAGCCGAGGATCGCGTTCAGCGGCGTGCGTAGCTCGTGGCTCATATGGGCCAGGAAGGTGGTCTTGGCGTTGTCCGCCGCCTCGACCGTCCGCATCGCGTCGCGCATGTGCTGCTCGGCCGTCCGCTCGGCGGTGATGTCGAGATGGGCGACCACCGCGCCGGCCATGCGGCCCTCGGCGATCGGCGCGGCCAGCAGCCGGATGGTCCGGCCGCTCGCCGCGGAGCCGATCATGTACTCGACCGGCGCCGCCGGCCGGATGCCCTGGACCGCGCCGGCGAGATGCACCCGCACCTCCGTCCCAGCCGCGCCGGCGGTGGCGCAGAGGGCGAAATAGTCGTCGCCGGGGCGGGAGCCGCCGCCGACGAAGCGGTCGCGCTCGCCCGGCCACTGCCAGGGCGGGTTCGCGGTCAGGATGGTGCCGTGCTCGTCGATCAGCGCCAGCGGCATCGGCAGCGCGTTCAGGGTGGCGGCATGGCGCTCGTCCAGCAGCGCGAGCTGGCGATGCGCCTGCAGCTCCGAGATCCGGCGGTCCAGCCGGGTGGCGATCAGGGCCAGGGCGAAGACGACGACGTCCGCCGCGGCGATCAGCCCGGCCAGGATCGCCGGCGGCACCGGCGTGCCGGATCCGATGGGCTGAGCGGCGGCCGGGTCGGCAACGAACTGCGCCGCCGCCATGCCGATGAAATGCATGCCGGAGATGGCGACGCCCATCACCAGCGCCGCCAGGATCCGCCGGACACGGCCGATCTCGGACAGCGCCAGATGCAACGCCGCCGTGGCGACGACCACGGCGATCAGCACCGACAGGGCCACGGTGGCCGGATCATAGACGATATGCCCGGGGGCCGTGATCGCGGCCATGCCGGCATAATGCATGCCGGCGATGCCGAGGCCGAAGCACAGGCCGCCCGCCGCCAGCGGCAGCGGCGCCGCCCGGCCCAGCGTGGCGACGGTGAAGCCGGCGCCGGTCGCCGCGACGGCGATCAGCAGCGACAGCAGGGTCAGTCGCAAATCATAGGCGAAGCCGGCCGGCGCGCGCAGGGCCAGCATGGCGATGAAGTGCATCGACCAGATGCCGCCGCCCATGGCCACGGCGCCGCCGGTCAGCCACGCCAGGCGTGCCGCGCCGCGGGCGACGCGGATGTGCCGGCCCAGACCGAAGGCGACATAGGAGGCCAGAACCGCGACCAGGATGGCCAGGGCCGTCAGCCAGGGATCATGCCCGGGCATCAGCGAATGGGGCAGAACACTACCGCCGGTCAAATCCATCGCCTTCCGATCGGGCGCGCCGCGACCGGAAAAAGACCCGGCCATGCAGCGTGTCAGGAGCATATCTCCGGCGCGGCGGCGTGGCTATGGGCGACGAAGCGGCGCGGCGGGGGTGCCGAGCCGGGGCGGTCGGGCGTCCCCGCGGGCTGTGGCGCGCCCGGCCGGGACGATGGCCTCGGCCGGCTCGGCGAAGTCGAGCGTCACCGCCAGGCCGGGGCGGTTATCCGCCAGCGTCACGCGGATCTCGTGCAGCTGCGCCACCGCCGCGACCAGGCTCAGGCCCAGGCCGCTGCCGGGGGTCATCCGGCTGGCGTCGAGCCGGAAGAAGCGCTGGAACACCTTCTCGCGCGCCGCCTCCGGGATGCCGGGGCCGGTGTCGCGCACCCGGCCGACCGGGCCGTCCGGCCCCGGCGCCAGCGACACCGCGATCTCGGTCCCGGGCGGGGTATGGTGGATCGTGTTCTCCACCAGATTGGCCAGCATCTGGGTCAGCAGCTGCCGGTCGCCGCGGATGCGCAAGCCCGGCGCCACCGTGCCGGCCAGCCGGTAGCCGGCGTCGTCGGCCACCGGGCCGTAGGTGTCGATGATGGTCTCGAACACGCCCGACAGGTCGACCGGGGCGAAGCCCTCGCGCCGCGCGCCGGATTCGATCTGGGCGATGCGCAGCAGCGCCGCGAAGACGCCGAGGATGCCGTCGATATCGGCCACGGCCCGCTCCACCGCGGCATCGTAGTCGGCGGCCGAGGTCGCCTTCAGCCGGGCCGCCTCCAGCCGCTGGCGCATATGCGACAGCGGCGTCCGCAGGTCGTGCGCGATGTCGCTGGAGACCTGGTGCAGCCCCTGCATCAGCTGCTGGATGCGGTCCAGCATGGCGTTCAGGCTGTCGGCCAGGCGGTCGAACTCGTCGGCCTTGCCGTGGCTCGGCACCCGCTCGTCGAGATGGCCGTCCATGATGTGGCGGGCGGCGGTGTTCACCGCCTCGACCCGGCGCAGGAAGCGCGCGCTCAGCACCAGGCCGCTGGCCAGCGCCAGCAGCACCGTCGCCGCGGCGCCGGCCAGGAAGAAGCTGGTGATGCCCTCCTGCAGATCGTCCAGGTCCTGGGTGTCGCGGCCGATGAACAGGTGCAGCTCTGGCGTCAGGTCGACGCCCAGGCCGCGGATGGTGTGGCGCTCGGAGGCGCCGTTGCCGTCGCTCGTCTCCAGCGGGATGTCGGCCCAGCCGGTGACGGCCGGCACCGGCCGCAGGTTGCCGGCCAGGACGCCGCCGTCGGAATCCTCCAGCGCGTAGTAGTAGTAGTCGGGGTCGATGTCGGTGATGCGGTCGTTGATCGCCTTGACGATCTCCGGCGCCGAATCACCGGCCACCGAATCCCGGACCGCCTTCATCTCCGAGCTGATCGAGAGGTCGATCTGCTGGTCGGAATACCGCGTCATCGCCACGTAGGTGATGCTCGACACCACGATGATCGAGACGCTGAACAGCGCGGCGAAGCCCGCGGCCAGCCGGAACGTCGCGGTGCGGACGAGCCTGGTCCAGGAGCTAGCCAGGATCACGGAGGCAGTATCCGACGCCGCGGACGGTGTCGAGCAGGGGCAGGTCGAAACCGCGGTCGATCTTGCCGCGCAGCCGGCTGATGTGGGTCTCCACCACCGTCGTCTGCGGCTCGAAATGGAATTCCCACACATGCTCCAGCAGCATGGTGCGGGTGACGATCTGGCCGGAGTGCCGCATCAGGTACTCCAGCAGCTTGAACTCCCGCGGCTGCAGGTCGATCGCCTGGCCGGCCCGGGTGGCGGTGCGCTTCAGCAGGTCGATCTCGAGATCGGCGACGCGGATCGCGGTCTCGACCGCGGCGGCACCGGCGCGGCGGGCCAGGGCGTCGACCCGGGCCAGCAGCTCCGCCAGGGCGAAGGGCTTGACCAGGTAGTCGTCGCCGCCGGCGTTCAGCCCCTCGACCCGGTCGCTGACGCCGCCCAGCGTGGTCAGGAACAGGATCGGCACCGCATTGCCGTCGCCGCGCAGCCGGCGGGCCAGGGTGATGCCGTCGATGTCCGGCAGCATGCGGTCGACGATCAGCAGCCGAGGGGCGCAGCCCGCGCGGGCCGCCGCGGCGCGGGACAGCCCGTCGGTTCCGGTCAGGCTGTGCTCGACGGTGTGGCCGGCGTCCAGCAGCGACCCGATGATGTGCTGGGCGGTCTCGGTGTCGTCTTCGATCAGAAGGATCTGCATGGCGCGTCAGGCTCTCGGACAGCGGATCGCCGGCGTGACGGAGCGGGCCACGCCGGGAGAGCGTCCCTGTCGCCCCGCCGTGGCACGCCGAGACGGGGCCGCAGGCGTCTGACCCGGGGCGGGAGAATAGGGGGAAGATCTCGGCCCGCGTACTTACGTTTTGGTAATTCGGCGTCCATATCTCCCTGCAGCGAGGGCATCGGATATTATCACGATGTCCTCTTCGAACGGGACTCGCAGGTCGCATCGTGAACGACAAGGATCTCAAAGTGTTCGAGGCGGTGGCCCGGACCGGCGGCATCGGCCGGGCGGCGGCCGAGCTCAACACCGTCCAGTCCAACGTCACCGCCCGGATCCGGGCGCTGGAGGAGGAGCTGGGCACGCCGCTGTTCGAGCGGCACAGCCGCGGCGTCGTCCTGACCGCGGCCGGCCAGCGCCTGCGCCCCTTCGCGGTGCAGATCGCGGACCTGATCCGCCAGGCCAGGCGGGCGGCGCAGGACGACGGCACGCCGCGCGGGCCGCTGTCGATCGGCAGCATGGAGACCACGGCCGGGCTGCGGCTGCCGGACGTGCTGGCCGCCTTCACCCAGGCCCATCCCGATGTCGACCTGTCGCTGACCACCGGCACCACGCCCTGGCTGACCCGGGCGGTGATCGCGCGCGAGCTGGACGGCGCCTTCGTCGCCGGGCCGGTCGATCACCCCGAGCTGGAGGCCGAGACCATCTTCGCCGAGGAGATGGCGATCATCGCCGGCCCCGCGGTGACGGGGCTCGACGATTTCGGGGCGCTCGCCGGGCTGAAGATCGTCGCCTTCCGCTCCGACTGCGCCTACCGGCAGCGGCTGGAGAGCGTCCTGGCGGCGCAGGGCATCGTCAAGGTCAAGGTGATCGAGATCGGCACGCTGGACGGCATCATCGGCTGCGTCGCCGCCGGCATGGGGATCTCGCTGCTGCCGAAGGGCGTGGTCACCCAGGCCCTGCGCGACCGGCGGATCAAGGCCTTCCGCCCGCCGGCCTGGACCGAGCGGGTCGACACCGTCTTCATCCGCCGCATCGACGCGCACCCGTCCAGCGCTTTGTCCGCCTTCCTGCGGATCGCGCGGCCGTCGCCCGTATCGAGGGCGGCGGAGCCGTTGACGCTGGTGCAAAGCCATCGCTGACCGTGATGGCTTCCATCTGAACTAATCGTTACCCCAGGTGATCGCGCGCGCCTAATTCTGGGTCATGAGCGCGATGCCCCACCGATTCGGTTCCCGCGGCCATGGCCATCCCTCTCCGCCGGAGGCCGGGCAGGCCTGGCGCTTCGCGGCTGCGGGGCTGTGCGCCTCGCTGGTCGGGCTCGGCCTGGCCCGCTTCGCCTACACCCCGCTGATCCCGGCGCTGATCGCCGCGGAATGGTTCAGCCCGTCGGATGTGATCTATCTCGGCGCCGCCAACCTGGCCGGCTATCTCGCCGGCGCTCTGTCGGCGCGGCCGCTGGCCGCCCGCACCGGTTCGATCCGGGCGCTGCGCGGCACCATGCTGCTGGCCACCCTGTCCTGCCTCGCCTGCGCCATGCCGGTCGCCTTCGCCTGGTTCTTCGCCTGGCGGTTCCTGGCCGGGCTCAGCGGCGGCGTCATCATGGTGCTCGCCGCCTCGACCATCCTGCCGCACACGGCGCCGGGCAAGCGCGGCCTGGTCGGCGGCGTGATCTTCGCCGGCGTCGGCCTGGGCATCGCCGCCTCGGGCACGCTGGTGCCGCTGCTGCTGCAGCAGGGCCTGCGCGAGAGCTGGCTCGGGCTGGCGGCGCTGTCCGGCGTGCTGACCCTGGTCGCCTGGCCGAACTGGCCGAAGGCCGATCCGGCCGTGGCGCTCCATGCCGGGGCGGGGGCCGCACGGCCGCGCCAGTCCGCCGCCGTGCCGGCGCTGATGCTGCAATACGGCCTCAACGCCGTCGCCCTGGTGCCGCACATGGTCTTCGTCGTCGATTTCGTGGCCCGCGGCCTGGGCCAGGGGATCGCCGCCGGGTCGCAATACTGGGTGCTGTACGGGCTGGGCGCGGTGGCCGGGCCGCTGCTGACCGGCCATCTGGCCGACCGGGCCGGCTTCGGGCCGGCGCTGCGCGTGGCCTTCCTGGTCCAGGCGGTGGCGGCGGCCCTGCCGGCCGTCACCACGGCCCCGGCCGCCCTGATCGTCTCCTGCATCGTCATCGGCGGCTTCACCCCCGGCATCGTGCCGCTGGTGCTGGGCCGCATCCACGAGCTGATCCCGCACGGCGCCGAGGCGCAGCGCGCCGCCTGGGGGCGGGCGACCACGATGTTCGCCCTGTTCCAGGCCGGGGCCGCCTATGGCCTGGCCGCCCTGTTCGACGGCACGGGCGGCGACTACCGCATCCTGTTCGTGATCGGCGGCACCGCCGCGGCCCTGGCGCTCGCCATCGACCTCGCCTTGGCGCTGACGGTCAGGGCCAGATCCTCCGGAGCATCGTCATGACCGAGTCCTACACCATCATCGACCACAGCTACGACGTGGTGATCGTCGGGGCCGGCGGGGCTGGGCTGCGCGCGGCGCTCGGCATGGCCGCGTCCGGGCTGAAGACGGCCTGCGTCACCAAGGTGTTCCCGACCCGCAGCCACACCGTGGCGGCCCAGGGCGGCATGGCGGCGTCGCTCGGCAACATGGGCGACGGCGACAACTGGCGCTTCCACATGTACGACACGGTCAAGGGCTCCGACTGGCTCGGCGACCAGGACGCGATCGAATACATGTGCCGCGAGGCCGGGCCGGCGGTGCTGGAGCTGGAGCGGTTCGGCGTGCCGTTCTCGCGCACCGCCGACGGTCTGATCTACCAGCGCCCCTTCGGCGGCCAGACCCTGAACTACGGCAAGCAGATGGCCCGGCGGACCTGCGCCGCGGCCGACCGCACCGGCCACGCCATCCTGCACACCCTGTACCAGCAATGCCTGGAGCACCGGACCGAGTTCTTCGTCGAGTATGTCGCGCTCGACCTGCTGATGGATGAGGACGGCGCCTGCCGCGGCCTGCTGGCCTGGAATGTCGAGGACGGCACGCTGCACCGGTTCCGCGCCCATCGCACGGTGCTGGCGACCGGCGGCTACGGCCGCGTCTACTTCTCCTGCACCGCCGCGCACAGCTGCACCGGCGACGGCAACGCCATGGCGCTGCGCGCCGGGCTGCCGCTGGCCGACATGGAGTTCACCCAGTTCCACCCGACCGGCATCTACGGCTCCGGCTGCCTGATCACCGAAGGCTCGCGGGGCGAGGGCGGCTTCCTGACCAACTCCGAGGGCGAACGCTTCATGGAGCGCTATGCCCCGACGGCGCGGGACCTGGCCGGGCGCGACGTGGTCTGCCGGTCGATGACGATCGAGATCAACGAGGGTCGCGGCTGCGGCCCGCAGAAGGACCACATCCTGCTGCATCTCGAGCATCTCGGCGCCGATGTGCTGCACGAGCGGCTGCCGGGCATCAGCGAGACGGCGAAGATCTTCGCCGGCGTCGACGTGACCAAGGAGCCGATCCCGGTGCTGCCGACGGTGCACTACAACATGGGCGGCGTTCCGACCAACCTGCATGGCGAGGCGACGACGCTGCGCGACGGCGACCCGGAGACGGTGGTGCCCGGGCTGATGGCGATCGGCGAGGCGGCCTGCGTGTCGGTGCACGGCGCCAACCGGCTGGGCTCGAACTCGCTGCTCGACATCATCGTCTTCGGCCGGGCGGCGGCGCTGCGGGCCGAGGCGACCGTGCGGCCCGGCGAGTCGCATCCGCCGCTGCCGGCGGCGGCGACCGAGAAGGCGATCGACCGTCTGGACCGCGTGCGCCACGCCAAGGGCGGCACCAGCGCCGGCGAGATCCGGCTGGCGATGCAGCGCATCATGCAGCGGCACTGCGCGGTGTTCCGCGACGGGCCGCTGATGCAGGAGGGCCTGGGCAAGCTGGGTGAGACGGCAGGCCCGATGCGGGCCGATCTCGGCCTCGGCGACCGGTCGATGGTGTTCAACACCGACCTGGCCGAGGCGCTGGAGCTGGACAACATGCTGCAGCAGGCGGTGGTCAGCCTGCATTCGGCGATCAGCCGGACCGAGAGCCGCGGCGCGCACGCCCGCGAGGACTATCCGAAGCGGGACGATGCGGCCTGGCTGAAGCACAGCCTGGCCTGGCTGGACGAGGCGGGCGAGGTCCGGCTGGACTATCGGCCGGTGCACATGCAGCCGCTGTCCAACGAGGTGGCGCCGATCCCGCCGAAGGAGCGCGTCTACTGAGAATCAATCGGACGGCCGGGCCGCCGAGACGGCCCGGCCCACTCCGGCCAGGCTCAGGAGCTCTTCAGCGATGCCTTGACCGCATCGAGGCCCGGCTTGCCGTCGATGGTGGTGACGCCGTCGAGCCACTTGGTCAGCAGCTCGGGGTTGTCGGTCAGCCATTTCCGGGCGGCGGCGTTCTGCTCCAGGCCGCCGTCCAGGATCATCGACATCATCTGGTTCTCGGTGTTCAGGTCGAACACCAGCTGCTTGGCGAATTTCTGCAGGTTCGGGCAGCCCGCGATCCATTTCTGGTTGGCCAAAGTGCGCACCGTGGCGCCGCCGTAACTCGTTCTTCTCGATGATGGTCGACAGGTTCTTGTTGGCGGAGGAGCCGGGCTCGATCGAGTAGATCGACTTGCCGAACTTGTCGGCGAATTTCTGCAGGTCGGCGAAGTCCTTGACCCCGGCCTCATAGGCCTCGCGGTTGACCGCCAGCGTCACCTTGGCATCGGCCAGGTTGGTGCCGACCAGCTCGACCCCCTGCTTCAGATAGGGGTCGACCATCTCGGTCTGCGACGGCATCCAGTTGCCGAGGAACAGGTTCACCTGGTTGTTCTTGAGCGATTCGAAGGTGACCGCGACCGACAGCATGTCGACCTTCGGCTCGTAGCCCAGGCCGGTCAGCACGGTCTGGGCGAGGGCGGTGGTCGAGGTGATGTCGGTCCAGCCGACATCCGACAGCTTGACGGTCTTGCAGGCCGCGTCATCGGCCAGGGCGCCACCGGCCGGGGCCAGCGCGGCAATCGCCGCGGCGGCGAAAAGGAAACGTCTCGCGTTCATCATTGCCTCCTGTCTGTCCTCATGGGAACGGCGGGCGTTGTCAGCCCTTCTCGTCCTCCGCGCCGGCCTCATGGGCGGCGCGGATCTCGCTCAAGCGGTCATGGATCTCGGCCTCGAACGGCGCGACCTTCGGGACGGTCGCGTCGATCGACAGGTTCAGCACCTCGCTCTCGGCCAGCACGGTGCCGTCCGCGGCGAGGCGCATCACGTGGTGCAGGGTGAAGCGCTTGGCGTCCATCGCGCCCAGCCGGGTCTCGACCGCCACCTCGTCGCCGGCATGGGCCTCGTGCCGGTAGCGGATCGTCATCTCGCCGGTGAAGACGGTGCGGCGGCTGCGCGCCCGGTAGGCGGCATCGATGCCGGCGAATTCCAGGAAGGCGTCAGTGGCGTGGCTGAAGATGACGGCGTAGTAGCCGTCGTTCAGATGGCCGTTGTAGTCGGTCCACTCCGCCCGCACCGCCTCCCGGTGCAGCCGCAGCGGCGCCGGGATCGTCCGGTCGGACGGGGATGTCGGGTTGGCCGCGGTCGCTGGCATCCGCCGGTTGGTCCTCGCCTGCGGCCCGTCTCTCGTCGGACGGGCTCGAATGCGGGCGATGCTACGCGGCGGCCGCGGTCGTCATTGACCGAAGGCGACGCCGGCCTGATCGAAAGCGCCGCCCCCGTCCGATGCAAAGGCCGGCGGCTCAGAGGCCCAGCAGCAGGCCGAGCTTCATCCCGAAGGCGCGGAAGATCGACGCCTCCGGCACGTCCTGGGCGGCGACCAGCGGCACCTTGCGCACCGGCCCGTCCGGCGGGGCGATGTCGAGCTCGCCCAGCACCTGGCCCTTGGCGACCGGCGCCTCGATCGGCTCCTGGAACCGGGCGGTGACCGTCATCTTGTCGAAATCGGCCGGCTGCATGGTCATGGCCAGATCGTGCGCCACCGTGACCGGCACCTTGTCCTCGGCACCCAGCCAGACCGTCGCCTCGTCCACCGTGGCGCCGGCCTTGTACAGCGGGTACAGGCGGAACTGGTTCCAGCCCCATTCCAGCAGGCGGGCGCCCTCATCGGCACGGGACTGCATGCTGGGCAGCCCGTTGACCACCAGCACCAGCCGGCGGTCGTCGCGCACGCCAGAGGCGGTCAGGCCGTAGCCCCCGGAATCGGTGTGGCCGGTCTTGATCCCGTCCACCCCCATGTCGCGATACAGCAGCGGGTTGCGGTTGCCCTGCTTGATCTTGTTCCAGGTGAACTCCCGCTCGCTGTCGTAGCGGTAGTATTGCGGGAAGTCCGAGATCATCCGCTCGGCCAGGATCGCCAGGTCGCGCGCGGTCGAATAATGCTCCGGGTCCGGCAGGCCGTTGGACGTGACGAAGTGGCTGGCATTCATGTCCAGCTTCTTCGCCATCTCGTTCATGCGGTCGGCGAAGGCGGTCTCCGATCCCGCCAGGCCCTCGGCCAGCACCACCGCCGCGTCGTTGCCGGACTGGATCAGCAGGCCGCGCAGCAGGTCCTCGACGCGGATGGTGTCGTTGATCTGCACGAACATCTTCGACCCGCCGGTCTGCCAGGCCTTCTTGCTGACCGGGAATTTGGTGTCGAGCGTGATCCGGCCGTCGCGCAGCGCGTCGTAGACCAGATAGGCCGTCATCATCTTGCTCATCGACGATGTCGGCATGCGCTCGTCCGCCGCCTTCTCCATCAGCACCGTGTCGGTGGTGGTGTCGATCAGGATCGCCTGCCTGGCGATGGTGTCGACCGTGGCGGCGCCGGCGGGCAGCGCGGCGAGGCTGGCGAGGAGGATGGTGGCGCGGAGGAGGGGGGCCGGCATCGCGATCTTGGTCATGGGACGGGGCATGGAGCGCAGGGATAGCGTCAACTGAGGCCGCTGCCAACCCGGGCCTGTCACGATCGTCCCGCGACGAAGCGCGCGGGACGTGGCGCCGGACCGTCGAAACCTGCCCGAAACGATGCTGGCGGCGCCCTCCGATCCCCCATCTGGGGGTGAGAGGAGGGCGGTCACCTCGTCTAAGATGAGAACAAATAACCTGTCGGCCTGTCCCTTTCGGGTCATAGCGCTAAGGTCGCGCGGCTTGTACAATGTGATCTGTGGTGGGGGCCACGTCTGTCAAATAGGGCGAACGCGACATGGGGCAGGACATCATTTTGGGAAGGCAATCATATCCATTTTTAGGTAAGTTTTATAAATGACCTCGTTTTTGCAAACCCCGCAGCGCCCCTGGGAGACAGTGTTCCCATGCTGAAGCACGCCGACATCTGGGCGGCGATCGACCGCCTTGCCAAGCTCAACGGTCTGTCCGCCTCCGGCCTCGCGCGTCGCGCGGGGCTCGATCCGACCACCTTCAACCCGAGCAAGCGGCAATCCAGCGACGGCAAGCTGCGCTGGCCGTCCACCGAAAGCATCTCCAAGATCCTCGACGCGACCACCAGCTCGATGGCCGCCTTCGTGCGGCTGATCGACGACGGGTCGGGGCTGCCGGCCCGGCGCATCCCGGTCATCGGCCTGGGCCAGGCCGGCGGCGACGGGCTGTTCGACGATGCCGGCCATCCGACCGGCAAGGGGTGGGACGAGGTCGACTTTCCCAACCTGTCCGACCCCACCGCCTATGCGCTCGAGATCTCGGGCGATGCCATGGCGCCGATCTATCGGGACGGCGACGTCGTCGTCGTCTCGCCGGCGGCCGGGCTGCGGCGAGGCGACCGGGTGGTGGCGAAGACGGCCGGCGGGCTGCTGATCGGCGAGCTGGTGCGGATCAGCGCCAACCGGATCGACCTGAAGCCGCTGGCGGGCGACGAGGCGCCGCAATCGCTGAAGCTGTCCGAGGTGATCTGGAAAGCCCGCATCGTCTGGTCGAGCCAGTAGGCGTCGGCGAGCAAGGCCCTGCGTCTGCTGCAGGCTGGGCCATCCGCCGGGCGGTGTTGGCGCCGCCCGGCCGCTCGCCTATGCTCCGCCGTAACACGATGCGGGATCGGACGGACGACATGGCAAGACAAGCGTGGACCTTCCTCGACGGCTCCTGGCAGGAGGGCAATCCGCCGATCATGGGGCCGCTCAGCCATGCCGCCTGGATGTCCTCGATCATCTTCGACGGCGCCCGCGGCTTCGAAGGCATCGCCCCCGACCTCGATCGCCATTGCATCCGCGCGGTGGCCTCGGCCAAGACGATGGGGCTGGAAGCGACCCTGCCGGCCGAGGAGATCGAGGCCCTGGCCCGCGAGGGGCTGCGCCGCTTCCCGGCCGATGCCGCGGTCTATATCCGGCCGATGTTCTGGGCCGAGGATGGCTGGATCGAGCCCGACCCGGCCACGACCCGCTTCTGCCTCTCGATCTATGATTCGCCGCTGCCGCAGCCGGGCGAGGACAGCGCCTGCTTCGCCCAGGGGCTTCGCCGGCCGTCGCCTGAGATGGCGCCGACCCGGGCCAAGGCCGCGTGCCTGTACCCGCAATCCGGCATGGCCATGCGCCAGGCCAAGAGCCGAGGCTTCACCAATGCGGTGATGCTGGACCCGATCGGCAATGTCGCGGAATTCGCCACCGCCAACATCTTCATGGCCAAGGACGGCGCCGTGCACACCCCGGCGGCCAACGGCACCTTCCTGGCCGGCATCACCCGCCGCCGGGTCATCGACCTGCTGCGCCATGACGGCGTCGAGGTGCTCGAGCGCGCGATCCGGCCGGACGAGCTGGCGGATGCCGACGAGATCTTCCAGACCGGCAACTTCGCCAAGGTGCTGCCCTGCACCCGGCTGGAGGACCGGCACCTGCAGCCCGGGCCGCTCTACGCCAAGGCCCGCAAGCTGTACTGGGACTGGGCTCACTCCTGAACCCGGCAGGCCCGATGAACGACCCTGTCCCGCCCGAGCCGGTCTCCAAGGACACGCGCAACCTGATGCGGGTGCTCGAACACCAGGGCATCACCCTGGTGTTCGACGTCGGCGCCAATGTCGGCCAGTACGCGCAGCGGCTGCGGCGCGGCGGCTATGCCGGGCGGATCGTCTCGGTCGAGCCGCTGTCGGCGGCCCATGCCGCCTTGACCGCCGCGGCCGCGGGCGATCCGGACTGGTTGGTCGAGTCGCGCATGGCGCTGGGCGACGGCGACGCGCCGGTGACGCTGCAGGTCTCGGGCGAGAGCGACATGAGCTCGGTGCTCGACTTCACCGCCGAAATGGCCGACCTGCTCGACGGCTCGGCCTATGTCGGCACCGAGGTGGCGTCGCAGACGCGGCTGGAGCGGATCTTCCCCCGCCACGCCCGGCCGGACGACCGGGTGCTGCTGAAGATCGACACCCAGGGCACCGAGCGCCGGGTGCTGGACGGCGCGCGCGGCGTGCTGCCCCGCATCGCCGCGGTGCAGATGGAGCTGTCGATCGTGCCGGTCTATGACGGCGAGCCGTCCTACCGCGACACGATCCAGCACCTGGCCGAGCTGGGCTTCGTCCCCGCCCTGTTCATCCCCGGCTATTTCAACCGCCGCACCGCCCGGCTGATCGGCATGGACGGCGTGTTCGTGCGGCCGGGCTGACCGGATCCCCATGCCGACGTCCCAGTCCCCTGGCCCGCGCCCCGGCCGTCTGCCGGTCATCGATCTGCTCCGCGGCCTGGCGCTGGTGGCGATGGCGCTCTACCACCTGTCCTGGGACCTCAAATTCTTCGGGTTCGTCGACTGGAACCTGGTCGGCGGCATCGGCTGGATCGCGGCGCGGTACCTGATCGCCGGCAGCTTCCTGGCGCTGGTCGGCCTCGGCCTGGAGCTGTGGGACGTGCAGGGCCGGTGACTGGCGGCGCTGGGCGGTCCGGCTCAACAAGGTGGTGTTCGGCGCCATCGCGGTGACTGTCGTGACCTGGTTCGTGATCCCGGACGAGTTCATCTTCTTTGGCATCCTGCACTGCATCGCCGTTGCCAGCATCCTCGGCCTGCTGTTCCTGCGGCTGCGGCCGGTCGTGACCCTCATCCTCGGCCTCGCCGTGATCGCATTGCCGATCCTGTGGCGCTCGACCCTGTTCGACCATGCCTGGCTGCTGTGGACCGGACTCGGCACCCTGCCGCCGCGCAGCAACGACTACGAACCGCTGTTCCCCTGGTTCGGGCCGGTGCTGCTGGGCCTCGCCCTGGGTCGCTGGTGGCTGCGGGCTGGCGCGCCCGGTGGCCTCGTCGCCGGCGGTGCCCCGGGCCGGCCGCTGCGCTGGATCGGGCGGCACAGCCTGGTCTTCTACCTGCTGCACCAGCCGGTGCTGCTGGGCCTGCTGCTGCTGGTCGGCATGGCGCTCGGCCGCGACCCGCAGGCGATGCTGTCGCCGCCGCCAGACCCGGCGCCGATGCTGATCGACTGCCAGGTGCAGTGCGAGCAGCGGGGCGGGGGCATGGAGCAGTGCCACGCCTATTGCGGCTGCATGGTCGACGCGGTGCAGGCCCAGAGC
>JAEKLZ010000060.1 GCA_019508225.1 Inquilinus limosus
GCCAAGAACTACGTCAACTTCCCGCCGCTCGGCGTCATCCTGGTGATCATGCTGGCGATCGGCGTGGCCGATAAGGTCGGGATGATCGCCAGCCTGATGCAGGTCAGCGTGATCAAGGCGCCGCGGCACCTGACCACCTTCGTCATCTTCCTGGTCGGCATGTGCAGCCACCTGGCCTCCGACGCCGCCTACATCGTGCTGATCCCGCTCTCGGCCATGATCTTCCAGGCGGTCGGGCGCAACCCGCTGGTCGGCGCCGTCACCGGCTATGTCGCGGTCGGCGCCGGCTACGACGCCAGCCTGTTCATCACCCCGGTCGACATCATCCTGTCCGGCATCACCACCGGCGCCGCGCATGCGATCGACCCGAACGCCTATGTCTCGCCGCTCGACAACTACTACTTCATCGCCTGCTCGGCGGTGCTGCTGTCGCTGGTCGGCACGCTGGTGATCGAACGCATCGTCGAACCGCTGGCCGGCAAGTACACCGGCGACGTGGTGCTCAAGCTGGAGCCGATCGGCGCGGTCGAGAGCCGGGCGCTGAAGCGCGTCGGCTGGGTGGCGCTGGCCTTCCTGGCCGTGGTGCTGGCCGTGGTGCTGCCGGCCGGGTCGCCGCTGCGCAACGAGGAGGGCGGGCTGGTGCCGTCGCCTTTCCTGGAAGGCATCGTCGCCATCCTGGCGGTGTTCTTCCTGACCCTCGGCTGGGTCTATGGCGCCGCGGTCGGCAAGGTGAAGAGCGCCCGCGACGTCGCCGGCTACATGGCCGAGGCGGTGAAGGAGCTGGCGCCGACCCTGGTGCTGTTCTTCGCCATCTCGCAGTTCCTGGCCTGGTTCCGCTGGACCAACCTCGGCGAATGGATCGCGATCTACGGCTCGCACCTGCTCGATACCGGCGGGCTGGGCGGCACGCCGCTGGTGCTGGCCTTCATCCTGCTGGCCATGGTGATGAGCGTCTTCATCACCTCCGGCTCGGCGCAATGGTCGCTGATGGCACCGGTGTTCGTGCCGATGATGATGCTGGTGGGGCTGGAGCCGGCGCTGGTCCAGGCCGCCTTCCGCATCTCGGACTCGGTCACCAACGTGATCTCGCCGATGAGCCCGTATTTCGCCGTCTGCCTGGCCTTCCTGCAGCGCTACCAGAAGGATGCCGGCATCGGCACGCTGGCGGCGATGACGCTGCCGATCTCGATCGGCTTCCTGGTCGCCTGGACCGCCTTCCTGGTGCTGTGGATCGAGATCGGCCTGCCGCTGGCGCCGGGCGTCGGGCTGTTCCTGAAGTGAAAGGAAGGGGCGGCGCAGGCCGCCCTTCCTCCTACTTCGCCGGTTCCAGCCGCTTGCCCAGGCGGCCGGCCAGGTCCTGGATGTACTGCCAAGCGACGCGGCCGGAGCGGGAGCCGCGGGTGATGGTCCATTCCAGCGCCTCGGCCCGCATCGTCGCGGGATCGATCTCCAGGCCGAAGGCGGCGGCATAGCCCTCGACCATCTCCAGATAGGTGTCCTGGTTGCAGCCATGGAAGCCGAGCCACAGGCCGAAGCGGTCGGACAGCGACACCTTCTCCTCCACCGCCTCGCCGGCGATGATCGCGGTCGACCGCTCGTTCTCGATCATCTCGCGCGCCAGGATGTGGCGGCGGTTCGAGGTGGCATAGAACACCACGTTTTCGGGCCGGCCCTCGATGCCGCCCTCCAGGATCGCCTTCAGCGACTTGTAGCTGGCGTCCTGGCCGTCGAAGGACAGGTCGTCGCAGAACAGGATGAAGCGGCGGGGCGAGGCGCGCAGCAGATGCAGCAGCCGGGGCAGGGACCCGATGTCCTCGCGATGGATCTCGACCAGCGCCAGGATGCCGCCGGCCTCGCCGTTCACCGCCGCATGCACCGACTTGACGAGCGAGCTCTTGCCCATGCCGCGCGAGCCCCACAGCAGGGCGTTGTTGGCCGGCAACCCTTTGGCGAAGCGGCGGGTGTTCTCCAGCAGCAGGTCACGCTGCAGCTGGATGCCTTGCAGCAGGACCAGATCGACCCGGCTGACCGCAGCGACCGGCTGCAGCCGCCCATGCTCGGCGTCCCAGGTGAAGGCGTCGGCGCTGGCCAGGTCGGTCGGCACCGGCGGCGGCGGGGCCAGCCGTTCCAGCGCATCGGCGATGCGGGTCAGCAGTTTCAGTTGTGTCGGGTCCAGGTCGGCCACCGGACGGTCTCCTTCGCTTTCGGCCCGCCGACGCTAATGATCGTACCTTGCGCCTGTCGAGATCAACCGCCGCAGGGCTCCCTTGCCGCAGCCGCAGATGCCCGGATTCCATTGCAACCGTAGCGCCGGCCGCTATAGTCGCGCGCGACTGTAGAGGTGGAGCGAAGAATGCTGATTTCCGAGGCCTATGCCCAGACGGCTGATGCCGGTGCCGCCGGCGGTGCCGGCCTGCTGATGCAGTTCGCGCCGCTGATCCTGATTTTCGTGGTGTTCTACTTCCTGCTCATCCGGCCGCAGCAGAAGCGGGCGAAGGATCATCGCGACATGCTGGGCAATCTGCGCCGCGGCGACCGCGTCGTCACCGGCGGCGGCATCGTCGGCACCGTGCAGAAGGTGGCCGATGACGAGCTGACCATCGAGATCGCCGAGAATGTCCGGGTCAAGGTGATCCGCAGCACCGTCACCACCGTCCTGGCCCGCACCGAGCCGGCCAAGGGCGGCGGGTCGAGCAATGGCGACAAGGACGAGGACGCCACGACGCCGGCCGCGGCCAATGCGCCGGTCGAGGCCGAGAAGCCGAAGGGGCTGAGCCGCTTCCTGTCGCGGAAGTGAGCTGAGCGGGGCGGGATCGTCATGGAGCTCTCCTCCGTCATCCCGCCCGGGCGGCGGATGATCGACGGCTATCCGCCGGGCGGCTTCCGCGTCGCGGGCGCCTTGTACCAGGGGCCGATGCTGATCTGGCCCGAGGGCGAGGTGCCCTGGTCGCTCGACCGGATCGAGGACCTCGCCTTGGCCCATCTCGACCCGGTGCGGCGGATCGACCCGCCGGTCGAGGTGCTGCTGATCGGCTGCGGCCCGCGCATGACGCTGCTGCCCTCCGTGCTGCGGCGGCAGATCCGTGAGGCCGGCATCGGCATGGACGCGATGGACACCGGCGCCGCCTGCCGCACCTACAACGTGCTGATCTCGGAAGGCCGGCGCGCCGCCGCGGCGCTGATCCCGGTCTGAGATCTGGCTTTTCCTCGTCATGGCTCTACTCTGGAGAGGCCCGGCGGAAGCCGGCGGCAACGACCAGGGAGGGCGCGATATGAAGCCGATGACGGCGGGCATCACCGGAGCCGCGGAGGGGATCGACGGCCTCTCCTGGTCGATCCTCGGCCAGACCTATGTGCCGAAGCAGATCTCGGCGGACAGCTTCGCCTGGCACGCCACCTTCGGCATCGGCACCTTCGTGCCGCCGCACATCCACCCGCTGCAGGACGAGTTCCTCTACATCCTCGAGGGCAAGCTCGACTTCATGCTCGACGGCGCCAACGCCAGCGCCACGGTGGGCGACTTGGTGCGCCTGCCCAGGGGCATCCCTCACGGCATCTTCAACAACAGCGGCGCGATCGCGAAGTCGCTGTTCTGGGTGGCTCCGACCGGCCGGCTGGTCGAGCTGTTCCAGGCCATCCACGACCTGCCGCAGCAGACGCCGGACGCTGTGGTGGCGCTGGCCGCCAAGCACGACGTCGAGTTCTTGCCGCCGCCCGCTTAGTCACCTCTTACGCAGCTGGGCCGGGGTGAAGCCGGCGACCGACGCATAGCCGCGGACGATCGCCTCGCGCTCCGCATGCGGCAGGACGGCCTCGATGTCCTCGAAGCCGTCCGGCGCCAGCTGCTCGATCACGTCGATCACGCCCTCCGGCCCGCCGCTGCGGTTCAGCCGCACGATCTCTGCCGTTTTCGGCCGCCGGTCCGTCTCGTAGCGTTCCAGCGCGGCGACGGCATCCGAAGTGTCTGCCAAGGCATCGGCCAGGGCGCGGGCGTCGAGGATCGCCTGGGATGCGCCGTTCGATCCGACCGGGTACATCGGATGCGCCGCGTCGCCCAGCAGCGTCACCCGGCCGTGGCGCCAGCGCGGCAGCGGATCGCGGTCGCACATCGGGTACTCCCAGAACTCCGGCGTCGCCGTGACGATCCCGGTGATATCGGCCTCCGGCAGCGCGAAGCGCCTGGCATGCGGCAGCATCTCGTCCAGCCGGCCGGGCCGCGACCAGTCCTCGCGCCGGGGCGGGGGCGTGCTGCCGTCGCCGATGCGGGCGCAGACCGCCCAGTTGGTCAGCCGCCGGTCCGCCGCGGTGCCGGGCGCGATCGGGTACAGCACCACCTTCGCCTGCATGCCGCCGGCGACGATCATCGTCCGCCCGTCCATATAGGCCGGCCAGTCGATCGCGCCGCGCCAGATCATGACGCCGTTCCAGGACGGCGGCCCCTGATCCGGATACAGCGTGTCCCGCACGATCGAATGGATGCCATCCGCGCCGACCAGCACGTCGCCGCGGACGGTGCCGGCCGGCGCGCCGTGGCGGTCGACGAAATGCGCGACGACCTCGGTCTCGGTCTGCTCGAAGCCGGCCAGCCGGCGGCCATGATGGATCTCGCCGCCGAGCCGCTCGCGCGCCGCCTTGTGCAGCACGCCGTGCAGCCGGCCACGATGGATCGAGAACTGCGGCACCGGGAAGCCGGCGTCCAGGCCGCGCGGCTCGCGCCAAACGATCTGGCCGAAGCGGTTGGTGTAGAGCAGCTCGCGGGTGCGGATGGCGACTGCGTCGAGCCGGTCGAGCAGACCCAGCCCGGCGAGCTCCTGGATCGCATGCGGCAGGGTGTTGATGCCGACGCCGACCTCCCGCGGCTCGGTCGCCTGCTCGAACACGGCGCAGCCGATCCCGCGCGCCTGCAGCATCAGCGCCGCGGTCAGCCCGCCGATGCCGCCACCGACGATGATCGCCTTCATCGGTTGCCTCCCTCGATGTCTTGGCGGCCAAGTCTTCAACCTTGAGCCGGCGCTGGCAAGCTCCGGTGGCGATCGGCGCCGCGAGCGGGCATATAAGGGCCGCCATGCCGACAACCGATCCCCTGGGCCAGAACGGCGAGCAGGTTCGCCGCCTCGACCACGACCGTTACCTGACCTGCCTGTTCGCCCCGGCGCCGCGCCGGGCGGCGCTGTTCGCGCTCTACGCCTTCAACATCGAGGTGGCGAAGACGCGCGAGGTGGTCAGCCAGCCGCTGCTCGGCCAGATCCGGCTGCAATGGTGGCGCGATGCGGTCGGCGAGATCTATGACGGCCGGCCGCGGCGGCATGAGGTGCTGGACGCGCTGGCCCCGGCGGTCTGGGCCCATGACCTCAGCCGATCCCATTTCGACACGGTCATCGACGCCCGCGAGCGCGACCTGGAGGACGAGCCGCCGGCGACCCTCGCCGACCTCGAGCGCTACGCCGCGGATACCGCCGGGCCGCTGTTGCGCCTGCATCTCGAGGTGCTGGGCGTCCGCGAGGACGCAGCGCATCGGGCGGCGACGGCGGTCGGCACCGCCTGGGCGCTGGTCGGGCTGATGCGCGCCGTGCCGTTCCACGCCCGGCAGAAGCGCCTGTACCTGCCGCAGGAGGTGATGGCGGCCGAGGGCGCCGATCGCGGCCTGCTGTTCGAGATGACGCCGCATGACGGGCTGCGACGGGCCGTGGCCAAGGTGGCGGATGCCGCCGCGGCGCGCCTGGCCGAAGCGCGGGCGCTGCGGCGTGCCGTGCCGCGGGCGGCGGTGTCGGCCCTGCTGTCCGCCCGCCTCGCCGACGGCTATCTGCGCCGGCTGCGGCGTGCCGACCACAACGTCTTCGCCGTCCTGGTCCAGGAACCGCCGCCATTGCGCCAGGCCGATCTGGTGCGCGGCGCCATCCTCGGCCGCTACTAACACTCTTTGATCGCACTCCACGGGCCGGCAGCCTCGCCGGACCCGTCGTCATGCGCGATCGAACGGGCTTGATCCGCCGTGCGAGCGGCTGTTACAGTTTCATTATTCGGAAATCAAGTTCCATAAAATGGAACAAACCGGATGATGGCATGACCACACTCGACACCGCCGCCGGCGTGCTGCGCTGCTTCACCACCACCCGCACCGAGATCACGGTGACGGAGGCGGCGGCGCTGCTGTCGCTGCCGAAAAGCAACACTTCTCGCCTGCTGCGGGCGATGCGCGATGCCGGATTCCTGGAGACGGTGGGCGACAGCAAGCGCTACCGGCCGGGGCCGCTGGTCGTCGGCGTCGGCCAACTGTTCCGCACCGCCTCCTCGCTGATCGGCAGGGCCGACGCCGTGGTGGCGCGGATCGTCGCCGCGGTCGGCCACACCGGCTATGTCTCGATCCGCGACAACGGCGAGGTCACCGGCCTGACCTATCACCCGGGCACCAATGCGCTGCGGGTCGCCACGCCCGTCGGCCGGCCGCTCGCCGCGCATTCCAGCGCCACCGGCCGGTCGCTGCTGGCACGGCTGCCGGACGAGGCGATCCGCGAGCTGTTCGCCGGCCCCTGGCAGCCGGTGTCGCCGACCGCGCCGCAATCCCTGGCCGAGCTGTTCGAGCGTCTGGCCACGGTGCGCCGGCTGGGTTTCGCCGAATCGCACGACGAGGCCAATCGCGGCGTCGGCGCCCTGGCCACCGCTGTCGGATCGCCCGAGACCGGCGAGGCGGTCAGCCTGTGCATTGCCTATCCGCTCTCCACCGTCACGGCGGAAGAGCGGGAGGACATCATCGCCCGGCTGCTGGCCGGGGCAAGGGAGGTCGCCGCCCTGGTCGGCGACCCGAACTGGATGGACCGGGCCGAGATCCCGGCCGCCACCGCATAACCAAGGAACGGATCGATCATGTCGCTCACCAACCCGCCGGCAACCCGCTGGCGCATCGGCTTCGACATCGGCGGCACCTTCACCGACTTCATCCTCTATGACGGCGAGGGGCGGACGGTGAAGCTGCACAAGCGGCTGACCACGCCGCACGACCCGTCCGAGGCGGCGCTGGTCGGCATCGAGGAGCTGGTGGCGATGGCCGGCATCGGCCTGGCCGATATCGGCGAGATGGTGCACGGCACCACCCTGGTCACCAACGCGGTGATCGAGCGCAAGGGCGCGAAGCTGGGGCTGATCACCACCCGGGGCTTCCGCGATATCCTCGAGATGGGGACGGAACAGCGCTACGACATCTACGACCTGTTCCTGCAGTTCCCGGAGCCGCTGGTGGCCCGCCGGCTGCGGCTGGAGGTGCCGGAGCGGGTGGACCGCGACGGCGCCGTGGTCACGCCGCTGGATCGGGAGGCGGTGCGCGCCGCGCTGCGCCGGCTGGTGGCGGAGGGCGTCGAAGCGGTCGCCGTCTGCTTCCTGCATTCCTACCGCAACCCGGAGCATGAGCGGATCGTCGGTGAAATCGCCCGCGCCGAATTCCCGCAGCTGGCGGTGTCGCTGTCCTCCGAGGTCGTGGCGGAGCTGTGGGAGTACCAGCGCTGCGTCACCACCTGCGCCAACGCCTATGTGCAGCCGTTGATGGACCGCTACCTACAGCGGCTGGAGCGAGAGCTGGCGGCGCGCGGCTTCAAGGGCGTGCTGCGGCTGATGCATTCGGCCGGCGGGCTGGTGGCGCCGGAGACGGCGCGGGCGTTCCCGATCCGGCTGCTCGAATCCGGCCCGGCCGGCGGCGGGCTGGCGACGGCGCTGTTCGGCGCCCTGGCGGGCAAGGCCGACGTCATCTCCTTCGACATGGGCGGCACCACCGCCAAGGCCTGCATGATCGAGGACGGCCGCGCCGAGATCGCGCCGATGATGGAGGCGGGGCGGGTGCACCGCTTCAAGAAGGGCTCGGGCCTGCCGATCAAGGCGCCGGTCATCGACATGATCGAGATCGGCGCCGGCGGCGGGTCGATCGCCTCGATCGACGAGGTCGGGCTGCTGCGCGTCGGCCCGCATTCCGCCGGCTCCGACCCCGGCCCGGCCTGCTACGGCAAGGGCGGCGAGCAGCCGACGGTGACCGACGCCAACCTGGTGCTCGGCTATTATGATCCCAGCTTCTTCCTGGGCGGCCGTATGGCGCTGGACAAGGCGGCGGCCGAGGCCGCGGTCGCCCGGGTCGCGACGCCGCTCGGCCTGTCGGTCGAGGATGCGGCTTGGGGCATCCACAAGGTGGTGACCGAGAGCATGGCTGCCGCCGCCCGCGTCCATCTGGTCGAGAAGGGCAAGGACCCGCGCCGCTACGCCATGGTCGGTTTCGGCGGCGCCGGCCCGGCCCACGCCGCCGGGGTGGCGCGCGTGCTGGGCGTGGCTGAGGTGATCATCCCGCCAGCCTCCGGCGCGGCTTCGGCACTGGGCTTCCTGGCCGCGCCGCTGTCCTTCGAGCTGGTGCGCTCGCATCCGGTGCGGTTCTCCGGCGAATTCGACGCCGATGCGGTCAATGGGGTTCTGGCCGAGCTGGAGGCCGAGGGCCGGCGGCGGCTGGCCGAGGCGGGCGTCGAGACGAGCGCGATCACGGTCGAGCGCAGCGCCGACATGCGCCTGACCGGCCAGATGCACGAGATCGCCGTGCCGCTGCCCTCCGGTGCGATCGGCGCCGGCAGCCTGGAGGCGATCCGCACCGCCTTCGCCGAGGTCTACACCGCGCGTTACACCTCGCTGTATGGCGGGGCGGAGATCGAGGCGATCAACTTCCGCGTCCGCTGCCTGGGCCCGACGCCGACGCTGTCGCTGGCCGGCGCCACCGGGGGCGGCGACGCCGCGGCCAAGCGCAAGGGCACACGGCAAGCCCGCTTCGCCGATGGCGTGGTCGAGGCTGTGGTCTATGACCGCTACGCCCTGGCGCCGGGAGACCGGATCGAGGGGCCGGCGATCATCGAGGAGCGGGAATCGACCACCATCGTGCCGCCGGGCGACATCGTCCGGGTCGACGACACGCTGAACCTGCGCATCGCCATCGGCGTCGCCGCGCCGGTCCAGGCGCTGGTCACGGCCGAGATGACGCTGCCCCATGCGATCGCCCGGATCGAGGCCGACCCGATCGCGCTGGAGATCATGTGGAGCCGGCTGGTCACCGTGGTCGAGGAGATGTGGCTGACGGTCTGCCGCACCGCCTTCTCGCTGGTGATCTCCGAGGCCCAGGACTTCGCCTGCGAGCTCCTGGATCCCGATGGCGAGACCCTGGCCCATTCGCCGCGGGCGATGCCGGTGTTCAACCTGACCCTGCCGCGGGCGGTGAAGGCCCTCTTGGCCGAATACCCGGCCGAGACGCTGCAGCCCGGCGACGTGCTGATCACCAACGACCCTTGGCTGTGCGCCGGCCACCTGTTCGACATCGCCGTGGTCACGCCGGTGTTCCATGACGGCCGGCTGGTCGGGCTGATGGGCACGGTCGGCCATGTCTCCGACATCGGCGGCACCAAGGACAGCCTGCGGGCGCGCGAGATCTTCGAGGAAGGGTTCCAGATCCCGCCGATGAAGCTGGTCGAGGCCGGGCGGCCGAATGCGACGCTGTTCCGCCTGCTGGCCGAGAATGTCCGCAACCCCGGCCAGGTGACAGGCGACGTCCACTCCTTCGTCGCCGCCAACGCGATCGGCGCCGATCGCCTCGTCGCCTTCATGCAGGAATACGGCATGCAGGATCTGCGCGCCCTGGCCGCCGTGGTGCAGGGCCGGTCGGAAAAGGCGATGCGCGAGGCGATCGCGGCGCTGCCGGATGGCGTCTACCGGTCGGAGATCGAGAACAATCCGCTGGGCGAGCGGCTGCGCTACCCGCTGGCGCTGACCATCGCGGGTGACAGCATCACCTTGGACTTCGCCGGCGCCCCGGCGCAGCTGCCGCAGGGTGGGCTGAACTGCACCCTGAACTACACCGAGGCGCATGCGACCTATCCGCTGAAATGCATGCTGACGCCGAATGTCCGCGGCAATGCCGGCTGCTACCGGCCGTTCCAGGTCAAGGCGCCGGAAGGGTCGATCCTGAACGCCAGCCGGCCGATGGCGGTGAACCTGCGCACCCGCACCGGCTGGTACATCGCGCCGAACATCTTCCGGGCGCTGTCCGAGGCGGCGCCGGACAAGGTGCAGGCCAACACCGGCCTGCCGGTGGCGGCCACGATCTACGGCCGCGACGCCGAGGGCGGCACCTATTCCGACATGCTTTTCATGGGCGGCGGTCAGGGTGCCTCGTCCCATGGCGACGGCAAGTCCGGGCTGCTGTGGCCGACCTCGGCCGCGAACACCTCGATCGAGCTGTTCGAGACCCGGGTGCCGGTGCTGGTGCTGGAGAAGACCTATGTCACCGATTCCGGCGGGCCGGGGCGTCACCGCGGCGGCCTCGGCCAGCGCGTCGCCCTGCGCAAGCTGGCGGATGACGGGCTGGCCACCTTCGTCGCGGTCTATCCGGAAGGGGTCGGGGCCACCAACCCAGGCCTGTTCGGCGGCGCACCGGGCGGGTCGGCCCGCGGCCTGGTGCGCGACGGCGACGGCCAGGTCCTGCGCGATTGCGGCACCGGCGAACTGGTGCAGCTGAGCAAGCCGGGTGAGATCGTCGAGGTCGTCCTGGCCGGCGGCGCCGGCTTCGGCGATCCGGCGGAACGCCCGCGGGCGGCGCTGGACCGCGATGTCGGCGACGGGCGGGTCTCGGCACCCGCCGACGCCGCCAAGGCCGCATGAACTTCGGATCACGAGATCAAGGCCGCAGCAAGCGGTCCCACCAGGAGGTTTCATGCAGCACGACCTGACCGCGGACCCCGCCGCGGCACCCCCGGCCGGCGGCGCCGTCCGCCGCCGGCATCCCAGCGTGTTCGAGCCGGCGACCCTCGCCCTGATCATCCTGCTCTGCGTCTTCGGCGCCATCATCGGCATGCAGATCCTGGTCAGCCTCGGCGTCTCGGCGAACACCTCGCTGATCGGCGCCCTGGCGGCCATGGTGCTGGCCCGCATCCCGCTCGGCCTGTTCGCCCGCTACCGCTCGATCCATGTCCAGAACCTGGCGCAGAGCGCCATCTCCGGCGCGACCTTCGGCGCCGCCAACAGCCTGCTGCTGCCGATCGGCATTCCTTATGCGCTCGGCCGGCCGGACCTGGTGCTGCCGATGTTCGCCGGCGTCGCCCTGGCGATGCTGCTCGACGCGTATCTCCTATACCGGATGTTCGACACCAAGGTGTTTCCGGCCACCGGCGCCTGGCCGCCCGGCGTGGCCGCGGCGGAGGCGATCAAGGCCGGCGACGAGGGTGGCCGCAAGGCGGTGCTGCTGGGCGTCGGCGTGGCCATCGGCGCCATCGGTTCGTTCTTCAAGATCCCGATGTCGGCCTTCGGCATCGCCTTCATCGGCAACATCTGGGCGCTGGCCATGTTCGGAATCGGCCTGCTGCTGCGCGGCTATTCCCCCCAGCTGTTCGGCGGCGAGGC
>JAEKLZ010000061.1 GCA_019508225.1 Inquilinus limosus
CCCCTCGATGAACTGGCGTTGGGCGATGACGAAGACGATCAGCACCGGCAGCGCCGTCAGCGTCACCGCCGCCAGCTGGACGTTCCACATCGGCCCGCCATAGGCGTCGACATACTGGGTCAGCGCCTGCGGCAGGGTGAACTTGTCGGTCGAGGACAGGAACACGATCGGCTCGAGATACAGGTTCCAGCTGTGCAGGAAGGTGAAGATGGCGACGGCGCCCAACGCCGGGCGGGCCAGCGGCAGGGCGATGCGCCAGAACAGCCCGAAGCGGCCGAGCCCGTCGATCCGCCCCGCCTCCTCCAGCTCCGGCGGCAAAGTGATGAAGAACTGGCGCATGATGAAGGTCGCCAGCACGCAGGGCGCGCCGAGGATCGGCACCAGGATCAGCGGCCAGTGGGTGTTGACCAGGCCGAGCCCGAGGAAGAAGCGGAACAGCGGCACGATCGTCACCTCGCTCGGCACCAGCAGCGCCAGCAGCACCACCATGAACACCAGGTTCTGGCCGGGGAAGCGGATGCGGGCGAAGGCGTAGCCGGCCAGCGAGGCCACCGCCATCGTGCCGAACGTCACCACCGCGGCGATGTACAGGCTGTTCCAGTACTGCAGGGCGAAGGGCTGCAGCGCGAACACCTGGTGGTAGGCGTCGAGGTCGAGACGCCGCGGCAGCAGCGCCGGCGGGAAGGCGAAGATCTCCTGCACCGGCTTGAAGGAGGAGGTCACCATCCACCAGGTCGGGAACACGAAGGGGATGGCCAGCACGCACATCAGCCCATACACGGCCAGGCGCGCGCGGGGGTTGAGATCAGCCCTCATGGAACACCCACCGCCTGCGCAGCTGCCACTGCGCGAAGGTCAGCACCGCGACGATGGCGAACAGCAGCACCGCCAGGGCCGAGCCGTAGCCGAAGGCGTGGAACTGGAAGGCCTGCTGGTACAGGTAATAGACCAGCACGGTGGTCGAGATCCCCGGCCCGCCCTGGGTCAGCACCGCGATCTGGGCGAAGACCTGCAGCGATCCGACGATGGTGATGATCGAGGTCAGGAGGATGGTCGGGCTGATCAGCGGCAGGGTGATGCGGCGGAACTGGGCGACGCGGCCGGCGCCCTCGATCCGCGCCGCCTCGTACAGGTCGCGCGGCACAGTCTGCAGCGCCGCCAGGAACAGCACCATGTTCAGCCCGACATTCTTGAACACCTGGACCACGATCACCGACAGCATCGCCGTGGTCTCGCCGCGCAGCCAGTTCGGGCCGGTGACGCCGAGCGCGGCCAGGATGCCGTTGATGCCGCCATCCTTCTGCAGCAGGAAGCCCCAGACGATGGTCCAGGCCACCAGCGACACCACCACGGGCGAGAAGAACAGCGCCCGGAACACCGTCATGCCGCGCAGCCGCTGGTTCAGCAGCACCGCCAGCAGCAGCGCCAGGCTGAGGTTCAGCACGACCAGGCCGATCGAGAACAGGGCGGTGGCGCCCAGCACGCCCGGCAGCTCCGGATCCTGCAGCAGCAGCCGGTAGTTGCCGTCGCCGACATAGTCGAAGCTGCCGGCCAGCACGTTCCATTCATGCAGGCTGTACCAGGCCACCAGCGCCAGCGGCATCAGCACGAACAGCGCGACCCCGGCCAGCTGCGGCGCGACGAAGAGATAGCCGGCCAGGGCGTCGCGGCGGCACATCGTCCAGTACGGCGCCCGCGGGGCGGCCACGGCCAGCGCCGCGTCGACATCGGCATCGGGCTGCCACAGCGAATCCAGCCCGGCCCGCACCACCTGGGCGATCTGGGCGTTGCCGGTGTGGCTGGGCTTCACCGATCCGATCTCGATGCCGCGCACCACCACCGCCTCGATCTGCGCCGGCTTCAGCATCGGATTGGCCTTGGCCAGCAAGTCGACGACGAGCTGGCTCTTGCGCGGCGGCGGGAAGAACTGCGCCAGCTTCGCCGAGTTCTCCGGATTGCTCAGGAAGGCCAGGAACGACGCCGCGGCCTGGGCATTCGCCCCGGCCTTGAACACGCCGATGCCGGCCTGGCCGATCACCGCATATTCGCCGGCCGGGCCCTTCGGCAGCGGCACCAGGTCCCAGGCGAAGGTGCCGTCCTTCAGCAGGGCCGCCCGGCTGATCTGGGTGATGGTCATGGCGGCGTCGCCGGCGAAGAAATCGGCCGGCGCGCCCGGCCCCGGCATCGCCTGGTCGGTGAACACCGCCTTGTGCAGGAACCGCATCGCCTCGGCCATCGGCGGCTGGTCGAAGCCGCAGGCCTTGCCGTCGGCGCTCCAGGGTGCCGCGCCCCAGCCGTTCCAGATGGTGGCGAGGTTGTCCCAAAGCTTGTAGTCGAAATCGCGCACCACCAGCCCGGCCTTGCCGGTCTTGGCCCGCACCGTGGCAGCGTCGGCCACGGCATTGTCCCAGTTCCAGTCCCCCGCCGCGATCCGCTCGGCCGGCGGCTTCACCCCGGCCTGCTTCACCAGGTCGAGATTGACGAAGACGCCGAAGGGCGAGGTCGACAGCGGATAGGCGTAGAGCACGTCGTCGCGGCGCCACAGCGCGGTGGCGCTGGGCAGCAGGTCGTCATAGCCGTAGCCCGGCGTCGCCCGCAGCACATCCTGCAGCGGCAGCAGCACGCCGGAGGACACGAAATCCGGCGCCGAATTCTCGAAGATCCAGGCCAGGTCCGGGGCGTTGCCGCCGGCGATCTGCGTGGTCAGCGCCGTGGTGTAGCCGTCGAAGGGCAACGTCTCGAAGGTGATCGACGCCACCTCCGGATGGTCCTTGCGGTACGCGGCGGCGATGTCGTCCAGCAGCTGCAGATGCGCCTTGTTGCCGGTCCACACCGTCATCCTGAGGGCGGTGCCCTCCGCGCGGGCCTGGCCCGCCAGGACCGCCGCGGCCAACAGGCCGGCCGCGGCGGTGGCGAAGATGCGGCGTCCGAACATCATGGCGTCCTCCCCGTGTTTTATCCGTTGGTTCCGGCCGTGCCGGTCAGTAGCCGGCGACCTCCGGCCAGTGCAGCTCGATCCCCGCCCCCTCCAGCCTTGCCTGGAAGGCGGCCAGCCGGTCCGGCCGGGCCCGCACCGCGCGCGGCGGCAGGTCGTGCTGCAGGCACCAGGCGGCGAGATGGCCCGCCACCTCGCCGATGTTCCATTCCACCGGGTGCAGCCGATAGCAGCCATTGGTGATGTGGGTGGTGCCGATCGCCTTGCCGGCCGGCAGCAGGTTCTCCATCCGCCGCGGCAGCAGGGCGCCGAGCGGGATCTCGAACGGGCAGGAGCCGACATCGATGTAGTTGTCGCCGCCGGTCGAGGGATGCAGGTCGATCCGGTACATGCCGACACCGACGGAATCGCGGTAGCGCACGGCCCCGCGGGCGCCGCGCACCGCCAGCGACAGGTCCTGCTCCACCACCGTGTATTCGGCACGGATGCGGCGGGATTCGCGGATGTAAGGCGCCTGGGCCAGGCCGTCGAGCGTGCCGGTGACGTCGCTGCGCAGCCTGAGGCCCGGGAAGCCGGTGCCGCCATCCGTCCGCGGCGCCTCGGTCTGCAGCCAGTACAGGACGCAGTGCGACAGCTCGGCCGCCCCGGCCAGATGGCGCTGCGCCTCGTCCTCCGGCACCTCGAACACCGGCCCTTCGAAATAGTCGATCATCGGCCAGTTCACGAGGGTGATGTCGCTGGCATAGGTGCCGCCGGTGAAGTTGCGGCGGGCGGCGATGCGCCGGAAGGTCCACAGGTTGCCGTCGCCCGGGTTCAGCCGCTGGTCGGCAATTCCGGCCGGTAGTCGCGCCAGAAGGCGTAGTTGGCCGGCCGGTCGCCGACATGGTTGCCGTCGACATGGTCGAGGGCGAAGCAGATCGACACCGCCTGCATGTTCAGCGGCTGGGCGGCCCAGGGCGCACTCGGCTCCCCGGTCTCGCTGCGGGATTCGAAACCGGTGACATATTCGGTGCCGGTCAGCGGCAGGAGGCTGCCGGTCTCAGTCGCGTCCAGCACGTAGCGGCCGCGGGCGACGATGTCCGGCCCGCCGTCGCGATGCGCCAGGCGGATGGCGCGCACCCGGTCGCCGTCGACATCGGCCGCCACCGGCCGGTAGGGCTGCAGCACCTTGAGGCGGCCGGGGCCGCGCCACGGCGCCAGCATCGCCTCGATCACCGCCAGGCCGACCCGCGGCTCGTGGCACAGCCGGCTGACCCAGCCGGCGCCGGGGTTGAGGTCGCGCCAGGCCCGTGCGCCCTCGGTCAGCGGATAGTGCCGGCGGTAGTGCTCGCGGATGCCGTCGCGCAGCGCCCGGTAGCTGGCGGTGACGCCGAAGCGCTCGACCCAGGAATGCTCGTCCGGCGGCACCGCCTGGCTGGTCAGCTGGCCGCCGAGCCAGTCGTATTCCTCGGTCAGGATCACCGAGCGGCCGCACCTGAGCGACGCCAACGCTGCCGCGACGCCGCCCAGGCCGCCCCCCACCACCAGCACATCCGCATCGAATTCCAGGGTCACTTGTGCCGTCCCTTCCGCTGATCCGGTACCGGGCCGAGGGTCTGTCCCTCGGCCAGCTCGCAGGGCAGCAGCCGCTGCCGCCCCTTCTCCTCCCCGCCCATCACCAGGGTCAGGATCTCGACCGCCTGCCGTCCCATCTCCTCCCGCGGGATGCGGAAACAGGTGAAGGCGATGTCGGTGGCGACCGGCCGTGTCGGATTGCCCAGCGCGACCAGCGACAGGTCGGCCGGCACCGACAGGCCGCGGTCGCGGGCCGCCTGCTCCAGCACCACGGCGTCGGCCTGGTCCTCGATCAGCGCGACGGTTGCGCCGGCGCGCAGCACCGCGTCGACGAGCTCGCCGGGATCGCGGCCCTGGGCCGGTTCGTGGATCCCGTCCACCCCCGCCGCATCGACCGCGGCGCGGAACCCGGCCCAGCGGTCGTCGGAGGATTCGGCGCCGCCGGCCGGGCCGATGAAGGCCAACCGGCGGTGGCCGAGCGCCACGGCCTGCCGCACCAGCGCCGCGGTGGCGGTGGCATAGTCGGCGCCGACATAGGGCACCGGGCCGCCGGCATCGTCGCGGCGGCCGATGGCGACGAAGGGATAGCGGCCGGCCACCAGCTGCGCCAGCTCGTCCCGGTCCAGCGTCCGGCCCAGGAGGATGCAGCCGTCGGCCAGGCGCAGCCGGTTGTTCTCGTGAAAGATCCGGCGCCGTCCATCGGCCACCGGCGCGCTGGTGAACAGCAGCAGGTCATAGCCGAACCGCTCCGCCGCCCCTTCGATGCCGAGCAGGAAGGGCGTGTAGAAATCGGCCTGCAGCGTCGGGAACACCGGCTCGGTGGTGAACACCCCGAGCAGATGGTTGCGCCGCCCGGCCAGCTTCTGCGCCGCCGGGTCGGCGACATATCCGGTGGCGCGGATCACCTCCAGCACGCGCTCGCGCGTTTCCAGCGGGATCCGGACCGAGCCGTCGCCGCGCCGGTTGAGCACGAGCGACACCGTCGCCTGGCTGACCCCCGCCAGCCTTGCGATGTCGCGCTGCGTCAGCCGAACGCCCTCCCCCGGCATCGTTCGTTCCTTGATAATGCGTATTATCAAGAGAATAACGGATTTGGCCGTAACCGGTCAACCCCCCGGGCGACAGCCGATCCAAGGCGGCATATATTCCTCAGTATCGAACAGTGAAATTTCAGATTCATCTTGTGAGATGTCACGTACAATGCGACCCTCTTCGCTATGTACGACCATTCCTCGCCTTTCGCCCCGGCGCGCGCCCCGGGCGCCGAGCCCAAGGCCGCCTTCGCGCTGAAGCGGCTGCGCCGGGCCGTGATCGAGTGCGAGCTGCGGCCGGGGGCCGACTGCTCCGAGCCCGACCTCGCCCAGCGCTTCGGCCTCGGCCGCGCCGCTGTGCGCACCGCCCTCGTCACTTTGGCGGCCGAAGGGCTGGTGGCGGTCGAGCCGCGCCGCGGCTGGCGGGTGGCGCCGGTCACCGGCGCGCTGATCGGCGACGTGATCCGGGCTCGCAAGGCGATCGAACCCGGCCTGGCCGAGATCCGGCTGCCGCCCGACACGGCCGCCGGGCTGACGGCGCTGACCCGCATGGGCGCCGCGCTGCAGGGGCGCGACGATCGTCAGGCGCTGGTCACGCTGCGTGCCGCCGACCGCCAGATCCTGGACCAGCTGGCGGCCCGCGCCGGCGGGCTGGTCGGGCGCTGGCTGGACGAGGCGTGGAACCAGGCGGACCGGATCGCGGCCTTCTTCGACCTTGCCGGCCGGCACCACCAGCCGGCCGGGCGCGAGACGCTGATCGCCGCGCTGGCCGCCGGCGACGCGGAAGCGGCCCGGCGGGAGCTTTCGGCCGCGATCGCGGCCTTCCAGGATTTCGCGACCGATGCCCTGCTCTCCCTGCCTGCATCTCTCGAGGTGGCAGGGGCGGAGAGCAGGAGGCGCCGGCGACAAACCGGACCGGAGGCGACAGCGCCGCAGGCGCGTCCGCACCGGCCACCACAACAGGGGGCATGACATGACGCGGATCAGGACCGGATGGCTCGGCGCGGCCTTGGGATTTGCGCTGCTGGCGGCGGCGCCGGCCATGGCCAAGGACCGGCTCACCGTCGACCTGGTGAACGAGCCGTCCTCGCTGGACCCGCAGCTGCAATGGAACCCGGACAGCTACTACGTCTACCGCAACGTCTTCGACAACCTGGTCACCCGCGACGACAAGGGCGAGATCGTCCCGCAGGTCGCGACCTCCTGGAAATACCTCTCGGACACCGAGATCGAGTTCCAGATCCGCGACGACATCACCTTCCATGACGGGCAGAAGCTGACGGCCGAGGACGTGGCCTTCAGCATCCGCCGCATCACCGACCCGAAATTCGCCAGCCCGCAGCTGGGTCAGTTCAACAAGATCACCGGCGCCGAGGCGACCGGCCCGATCACGGTCCGCATCAAGACCGACGGCCCCTACCCCGCCCTGCTGGCCCAGCTGGTGAAGCTGTCGATCGTGCCGAAGCATGTGGTCGAGGCGGTCGGCAACGACGCCTTCAACCAGAAGCCGGTCGGCAGCGGCCCGTACAAGTTCGAGGGCTGGCAGCGCGGCGTCGCCGTGACCCTGACCCGCAACGACACCTACTGGGGGCCGAAGGGGCCGTTCCAGACCGCGGTGTTCCGGGCGGTGCCCGACGCCGCCACCCGGGTGGCGGACCTGCAGGCCGGCACCGCCGATCTCGTCGTCACCCTGGACAGCGACCTCGCCGCCCAGATCCAGGGCTCGGACAAGGTCAAGCCGCTGGTGGTGCTGACCGAGCGTGTCGCCTATCTGCGGCTGAACCCGCTGAAGCCGCCCTTCGACAACCCCAAGCTGCGCCAGGCCGTGGCCTATGCCATCGACAAGCAGGGGCTGACCGAGGGCATCCTGGGCGGCTACGACAAGCCGGTGGCGGAGCTGCTGACCCCCGCCCATGTCGGCTGGACCGAGGGCATCGAGGGCTTCCCCTACGATCCGGAGAAGGCCAAGGCGCTGGTGGCCGAGGCCGGCGACGCGGCGAAGGCCGAGGCCGAGCTGTCCACCGCCCCGGTCTACGACCAGCGCATCGTCCAGGCGGTGCAGCAGCAGCTGACCGATGTCGGCATCAATGTGAAGATCACGATGACCGACATGGCCAGCTATCTGAAGCGGTCGCAAGGCAAGCCGGAGGAAGGCGCGAGCATTACCTTCGGCCGCTGGTCCTGCGCCTGCCAGGACGCCGACGGCGTGCTGTTCCCCCTGCTGCACAGCAGCAGCGGCTGGTCGAACTACCGCAACGCCGAGGTCGACAAGCTGCTGGTCGAGGCGCGCTCGACCCTGGACCAGGCCACCCGCCTCGACCGCTACGCCAAGGTCAACGAAATCGTCGCCACCGAGGTGCCGTCGCTGCCGCTGTACCAGGCGGCCATCATCTACGGCGCGGCCAAGGGGCTTAACTGGCAGCCGACGCCGAATGAGAGCCTGTTCCTGAACCGCATGTCCTGGGCGGACTGACGATGGCAAGCAGATTCAAGGCCTGCCTGCTCGGCGCGGTGCTCGCACTGGTTGCGGTGCCGGCGCTCGCTCAGGCCAAGGACCGCTTCGTGGTCGACCTGGTCAACGAGCCGTCGACCCTGGACCCGCAGCTGCAGTGGAACCCGGACAGCTACTACGTCTACCGCAACATCTTCGACAATTTGGTCACCCGCGACGACAAGGGCGAGATCGTCCCGCAGATCGCGACGGCCTGGAAGGTGCTGTCCGACACCCAGGTCGAGTTCGAGATCCGCGACGGCGTCACCTTCCATGACGGCAGCCCGCTGACGCCGGAGGATGTCGCCTTCAGCGTCGGCCGGATCATCGATCCGAAGCTGGCCAGCCCGCAGCGGGGCCAGTTCGACAAGATCGTGAAGGCCGAGGCGACGGGGCCGCACAGCGTCGTGCTGACCCTCGCCGGCCCCTACCCGGCCCTGCTGGCGCAGCTGGTGAAGCTGTCGATCGTGCCGAAGCACGTGGTCGAGGCGGTCGGCAACGACGCCTTCAACCTGAAGCCGGTCGGCAGCGGGCCGTACAAGTTCGACGGCTGGCAGCGCGGCGTCGCCGTCACCCTGACCCGCAACGACGCCTATTGGGGCCAGAAGGGGCCGTTCGCGACCGCGGTGTTCCGGGCAGTGCCCGACGCCGCCACCCGGCTGGCCGACATCCAGGCCGGCAGCGCCGACCTGGCGGTGTCGCTCGATTCCGACTTGGCCGGGCAGCTCGAGGCCTCGGGCAAGGGCAAGCGGCTGTACACCCTGACCGAGCGCTTGGCCTATCTGCGCCTGAACCCGACCAAGCCGCCTTTCGACGATCCGCGGCTGCGCCAGGCTGTGGCCTATGCCGTCGACAAGGAGGGCATCACCGAAGGCATCCTCGGCGGCCTGGACAAGCCGATCGGGCAGATGCTGACGCCGGCGCATTTCGGCTGGTTCGGGGACATCCCCGGCCTGCCCTACGACCCGGACAAGGCCAAGGCCCTGGTCGCCGAGGTGGGTGGATCGCCCAAGGTCGAGATCGCCACCGGCGCCTTCTTCGACCAGCGCGTGGTGCAGGCCATCCAGCAGGAGCTGGCCGATGTCGGCTTCGACGCCAGCATCAAGCTGGTCGACACCCCGACCTTCCTGAAGCTGATCCAGCAGGGCGCGCAAGGCGGCCCGGCCCTGGCCGTCAGCCGATCGTCCTGCGCCTGCCAGGATGCGGACGGGGCGCTGTACCAGCTGTTCCATTCCGGCAATCCCTGGACCATCGTCGAGAACAAGGAGCTCGACGGCTGGCTGGACGATGCCCGGGCGACGCTGGACACCGACCGGCGGCTGACCGACTACCGCAAGATCAGCACCTTCATCGCCAAGGAGATCCCGGTGGTGCCGCTGTTCCAGACCGTGGCGATCTACGGCGCCGCCAAGCCGCTGCAATGGACGCCGACGCCGAATGAGAGCTTGTTCCTGAACCGCATGTCCTGGTCGGAATGACCGGGGACCGGCGCCCGGCATGACCGCCTTCCTGCTCCGCCGCCTGGGCCAGGCGCTGCTGACGATCTTCGGCGTCGCCACGCTGATCTTCTTCCTGCAGCGCCTGACCGGCGACCCGACCTATCTGCTGGTGCCGGACACCGCGACCCAGGCGGATATCGCGGCGCTGCGCCACGCGCTGGGCTTCGACCGGCCGCTGTGGGTGCAGTACCTGTCCTTCCTGGGCGAGATCGCGCGCTTCGACCTCGGCCGGTCGGTGGTGCAGTCCGTGCCGGTGCTGGACATCATCGCCTCGCGCCTGCCCTACACCCTGGCGCTGGCGGCCGGGGCACTGCTGGTCGCCTGCGGCATCGGCATCCCGGTCGGGGTGGCGCTGGCGCTCTGGCGCGACCGCTGGGCGGCCCGGATTCTGGCCGGGCTGGTGCTGGCGGCGCAGAGCATGCCGACCTTCTGGAGCGGCATCCTGATGATCCTGGTCTTCGCCGTCACGCTCGGCTGGCTGCCGCCGTCCTCCACCGGGGGGATCGACCACCTGGTGATGCCGTCGGTGGCGCTGGGCCTGCTCAGCATGGCGACCTTCGCCCGGGTGACGCGGACGGCCCTGCTGGAGGAGCTGTCGAAGGACTATGTCCGCACCGCCCGCGCCCGCGGCGCCGGGACCGGGCGCCTGCTGCTGCGCCACCTGGCCCGCAATGCCTCGATCCCGATCATCACCGTCGCCGGGCTGGAAATCTCGAACCTGCTGGCCGGTGCGGTGATCGTCGAGACGGTGTTCGCCTGGCCCGGGCTGGGGCAGCTGACGGTGCAGTCAATCCTGGCGCGCGACTTCCCGATCGTGCAGGGGGTGGTGCTGCTGGGATCCTTCGTCACCGTCGCGCTGAACCTGCTGACCGACCTGCTGTACACCGCCGTCGACCCGCGCATCCGGCTGGGGAACGCCCGATGAGCGCCGCCGTCGACAGCGCCCCCGCCGCGCGTCGGCCGCTGCGGCGTGCCTTACCCTTCATCATCCTGCTGGCGCTGTTCGCCCTGGCCGCGGTGCTGGCGCCGCTGGTGGCGCCCTACGACCCGAACGCGCAGAACCTGCTCGGCCGCCTCAAGCCGCCCGGCACCGTCGCCCGCAACGTGCACTACCTCTTGGGCAGCGACGAGCTCGGCCGCGACCTGCTGAGCCGCCTGGTCTGGGGCGCCCGGGTCTCGCTGCTGGTGGCGGTGCTGTCGGTGCTGATCTCCGGCGTCATCGGCACCGTGCTGGGCATGCTCGCCGGCTATCTGCGCGGCCCGGTCGAGCTGGTGGTGATGCGGGTGGTCGACGTGTTCCTGTCGGTGCCCGCCATCCTGCTGGCCATCATCACCGTCGCCGTGGTCGGGCCCGGCCTGCTGAACGTCATCCTGGTGCTGGCCCTGACGCGCTGGCCGCGCTACGCCCGCGTCGCCTACGGCCAGACGCTGTCGATCGCCGGCCGTCCTTATGTCCGGCTCTCCGCCTTCATGGGCGCCGGGCCGCTGCGGGTCCTGTTCCGCCATATCCTGCCGAACATCCTGGGCGCCGTGACCGTGGTTGCGACGCTGGAGTTCGGACTGATGGTGCTGTTCGAGGCCGGGCTGTCCTTCCTCGGCCTCGGCGTGCAGCCGCCGACCGCGAGCTGGGGCGCGATGCTGTCGACCGGGCGCAACTACGTCGCCACCGCCTGGTGGATCGCGACCTTCCCCGGCCTTTGTCTGTTCCTTCTGGTGCTCGCCGCCAACCTGATCGGCGACGCGCTGCGCGACCGTCTCGACCCCCACAGCCGATGAGGACCCCATGAACATCCCGAGCGATCTGAACGGCAAGCGCGTGGTGGTGACCGGCGCCTGCGGCGTGGTCGGCAGCTGGATCGCCGCCGCCTTCGCCGAAGCCGGCGCCAGCCTGTGCCTGACCGACACGTCGGAGGCGGATCTCGACCGCCTGGCCATGAACCTGAAGGGCGACCGCTTCAGCTATGCGGCTGACCTGCGCCAAGAGACGGAGATCGACGGCCTGGCCGCCGAAATCGCCCTGCGCTGGGGCACGGCGGACATCCTGGTCAACAACGCCGGGGTCTATCCCAGCGGCTTCCTGCTCGACATCGATGTCGAGGAATGGGACCGGATCTTCGACGTCAACCTGCGTGCGCCGTTCCTCCTGACCCGCGCTTTGGCGAAGCAGATGATCGCGGCCCAGGTGCGCGGCAGCATCATCAACATCTCCTCCGGCGCGTCGCGCAAGATGCGGCGGACGGTGGTGCCCTACTGCGTGTCGAAGGCCGCGCTGGACCGGCTGACCAAGGGCTTCGCGCTGGAGCTGGCGGAGTTCGGCATCCGGGTCAATGCGGTCGAGCCCGGCTTCATCGCCGGCAGCAAGGTCAGCCTGCTGACCGAGGAGCATGTCGAGGCGACCAGCGGGTCGATCCCGCTCGGCCGGCCGTCCTCCGCCGCCGATGTCGGCAATTCCGTGCTGTTCCTGGCCAGCGATGCCGCCGCCTACATGACCGGGTCGACGCTGACGGTCGACGGCGGCAACTCGATCGGGTCGATGGCCGTATACCAGGCCAAGAAGTCGCCGCTGTAGGAGAGGTCCGATGGTCCAGCCCTGGCCGCGCTACCAATGGCCGCAAGGCCGCGACAGCGCCTTCTGCTTCACCGTCGATGTCGACGCGGATTCGCCCTATCTGTGGTCGCAGCGGGCGCCGGAGGCGACGCGCTCGCTGGGCCAGCTGGAGCAGCGCCGCTTCGGCCCGCGGCTGGGCATCTGGCGGCTGCTCGACTTGGCTGACCGCTTCGGCATCAAGGGCAGCTTCTTCGTGCCCGGCGCGGTGGCCGAGGCCAACCCCGAGCTGCTGCCGGCCTTCCTGGAGCGCGGCCACGAGATCGGCCTGCACGGCTACTTCCACGAGATCGTGGCGCAGAGCAGCGACGCCGAGTTCACCGGCGCGCTGGAGGCAGCGATCGAGGTGTTCCGGCGCCAGACCGGCGCGGTGCCGAAGGGCTTCCGGTCGCCTGCCTGGGAGATGACGCCCCACATGCTGGCGGAGATCCGCCGGCACGGCTTCTGGGACAGCTCGCTGGCAGGCGCCGACCACCCCTATGAGATCGACGGCGTGGTCGAGGTGCCGGTGCAATGGGCGATCGACGACGCCGTGTTCTTCAAGTTCTCCGGCGGCGGCACCGACCAATGGCCGCCCGAGGCGCCGGGCCCGATCCTGGAGGGCTGGCTGGACGAGTGGGACGGCCTGCGCCGCCTGAACGGCCTGTTCATGCTGACCGTCCATGACTGGATCTCCGGCCGCGCCCAGCGGCTGCGGCTGCTGGAGCGCCTGCTGGAGCGGGTCACGGCCGCGCCCGGCGTCTGGATCGCCACGGTCGGCGAGGTCGCGGCGTATCACGCGGGGTCGGGCAATGCCGGGCGCTTCGTCGCCGCCTCCGACATCCCCGGCCCGGTCGAGCCTCGGCGCTTCGGGCGCCCGGCATGACTGTGAGCGGCCGCAAGACCGAGATCCGCAGCCGCCACGGCCTGGTCGCGGCCCAGCACCGCACTGCCGCCGAGGCCGGCGCGGCGGTGCTGGCCCGCGGCGGCAACGCCATGGATGCGGCGGTGGTGGCGGCGCTGGTGCTGAGCGTGGTCGAGCCCTGGCTGTCCGGCGTGGGCGGCGGCGGCTTCCTGCTGCATGCCGATGGCCTGAGCGGCGCGGTCTCTGCGCTGGACTTCAACGTCCGCGCGCCCGCGGCGCTGGACCCGGCCGACTATCCGCTGGCCGGGGCCGACACCGGCAACTGGTTCCAATGGCCGTCGGTGGTCGAGGACCGCAACCTGATCGGCGGGACGTCGATCTGCGTGCCCGGCGCCGTCGCCGGACTGGCCGCGGCGCTGGAGCGCTTCGGCAGCATCGGCTGGGCCGAGGCTCTGGCGCCGGCCATCGACCATGCCGAGCGCGGGCTGGAGATCGACTGGTACGCCGCCTTCTGCATCTCGATCGAGGCCGCGGCCCTGGGTCGTTTTGCGCCGACCGCCGCGCTGCTGCTGGAGGACGGCGAGGCCCCGAAGGCGGCGGATGGGAAGCACCGCCCGATGCCGGCCAAGGCGCGGATGCTGCGGCGGCTGGCGCAGGCCGGCGCCCGCGACTTCTACGAGGGCGAGACCGCGCGCGACCTGGCGGCCGACTTGGCCGAGGCCGGGTCGCGCATCACCGCCGCCGACCTCGCCGCCTACCGGCCGCGCTGGGCCGAGCCGCTGCACGGCGCCTATCGCGGCCGTGACGTTTGGGCCATGCCGGGGCTGAGCGGCGGCCCGAGCCTGCTGCAGGCGCTGGACCTGCTGGCGCCGCGGACCGGCTGGGGCGAGCGGCCGGATGCGCGGGCCGCGCTGGCCTATGCCCGGGCCGCGCGCGAGGCCTATCGCCGGCGCCTGACCGGCATGGGCCATGCCGGGCTGGGCCAGGACCCCGGCTGCACCAGCCATGTCAGCGTGGTCGACGCGCAGGGCACCATGGTCTCGCTGACCAACACGCTGCTGTCCCGCTTCGGGTCGAAGGTGGTGCTGCCCCGGGCCGGGATTCTGATGAACAACGGCATGATGTGGTTCGACCCGCGTCCGGGCCAGCCGAACTCGATGGCCGGGGGCGCCCGGCCGCTGGCCAATATGTGCCCGCTGATCCTGGGCCGCGACGGCCGCCCGGAGCTGGCGATC
>JAEKLZ010000062.1 GCA_019508225.1 Inquilinus limosus
CGGCCGACGAAATCGGCGACGAAGCGGGTCGCCGGGCGTTCGTAGATGTCCTCCGGCGACCCGACCTGCTCGACCCGGCCGCGATTCATCACCGCGACCCGGTCGCACATGGTCAGCGCCTCGACCTGGTCATGGGTGACGAACAGCGTGGTGATGCCGAGCGACCGCTGGATGTCGCGGATCTCGTGCCGCATCGCGTCGCGCAGCTTGGCGTCGAGGTTGGACAGGGATTCATCGAGCAGCAGCACCGAGGGGCGGATCACCAGGGCCCGTGCCAGGGCCACCCGCTGCTGCTGCCCACCGGACAGCTCGCGCGGGCGGCGCCCGCCCAGCGCGCCGAGGCGCACCATGGCAAGCGCCTCCTCGACCCGGGCGGCGGCTTCGGCCCGCGGCACCCGCCGCTCCTCCAGCCCGAAGCCGACATTGCGCGCCACGCTGAGATGCGGGAACAGCGCGTAGGACTGGAAGACATAGCCCATGTTGCGGCGGTGCGCCGGCTCGCGGGTGATGTCGGCGCCGTCGACCCGGATGGTGCCGCCATCCGGCGCGATCAGCCCGGCCAGCATCCGCAGCGTCGTGGTCTTGCCGCAGCCGGACGGGCCCAGCAGCGCCACCGCCTCGCCCCGGCCGACGGTCAGCGTGACGTCGTCGACCGCGACGAAGCCGCCATAGCGCTTGGCCAGGCCCTGCAGCTGGAGATAGCTCATCGGATCAGCCGGCCGAGATCACTTCGCGGCGCCAGCGGTTGTTCCACTTGTCGCGCACCTTGACGATCTCGCTCCAGTCGACGTCGATCATGCGGCTGCGGTTCTCCGGCGCGATGGCAGTGCGGGCCAGCACCTTGGGGTCGATCTGCGCCTTGGCGTTGGTCGGCGCGTAGAACACCCGCTCGGTGAAGGCTTTCTGCGACTGGTGCGACAAGGCGTGGTTGATGAAGGCGACGGCCGTGGCCCGGTTCTTCGACCCGGCGGTCAGGTTGATGGTGTTGATCTGGAACACCGAGCCTTCGGGCGGCAGCAGCGCGCCGAGCTTGCCCTGGGTCTCGTCGATCTTGCGCTGCGACCGCGCGTTCCAGCCGGTGGCGACGCGGACGATGCCGTTCTGGATCAGGGAATAGCCGTCGGGATTGGGGTTCCAGGTGTTCACCGACGGCGCCAGCTCGGCCAGCTTCTTGATCGCCTGGTCGATCGACTGCCGGTAGTCGCCGCCCAGCATCTTCTCGACCATCACGGTCAGGGCCAGGCCCTGGATGTTGGGTGGGGCGCTGATCCCCAGCAGGCCCTTGAGGTCCGGGCGCCACAGATCGGCCAGGCTGGCCAGCGGCGGCTTCAGGCTCACGGCGTCGGTGACCAGCACCAGGTGGTCGAAGGTCACGGCCGGGCCGAACTCGCCGCCGGCGGCGCGGGCCTCGGGGACCAGCTCCTCCAGCGACGGCACCTCGGCCGGGCTCAGCTTGTCGAACAGCCCCTCGGCATTGCCGATGTTCGAGGCGGTGACGTCCAGGATGGTGACGTCGATCTGTGGATCCGCCTTCTGGGCGCGGATGTTGCCCAGCATCTCGGCCGACGTGCCGCCCGGCGCATAGGCCACCTGCACGCCCGGGAAGGCCTGCTGGAACGGCTCGATGACGGTCTTGACGTAATTGTCCTGGAAGGTGCCATCGGCATAGGACATCAGCCGGATCTGGCCGGAAGGCGACTGGGCCCGGAGAATCGCCGGGGCCGCGAGGGTCGCGACCCCGGTCTGGAGCAGAAGACGGCGCGTCAGCATCGGAAAGCCCCCATTGTTGGCCCCGTTCGGGGCGGCATTGATTACGACAGCCCTCAGGCCGCGACCTTGTCGGCGAAATGCGCGACGAAGCGGGCGCAGATCTCGGTCAGCTTCTCGGTCAGCGCCGCGCCGGTCTCGGCCGAGCACAGCCGCGGGTCGCCCTTGCCGACGCCGAGCGTGTAGACCTCGTCATACTGGTTCGGCATGCCGATCTCGGCGCCGTCGAAGCTGGCGGTGCCCAGCCCGGTGAAGGGCAGGTCCAGCACCGGGTCGCGCTTCGCCGGCCGCTCCGTCGGCATCATCTCCGGCCGCATCAGCTCCGGGAACAGGTGCAGGCCGATGCTGGTCAGCGGGTCGGCGCCGTGGCCGGCGACCTTGGCGGAGTTTTCGGCACCGACGATGCCGGGCAGCAGGCCGTAGCCGATGCGCCACAGATACAGGCTGGGCAGCACCGTGCCGTCGCGCAGATACAGGCTGCGCGCCACCTCGGCGATCGGCCCGACATTGCCGCCATGGCCGTTGATGACGACCAGGCGGGTCAGGCCGGTCTTGTGCAGCGACGAGACCATGTCGGTGATGACGCTGGTCAGGGTCGACTGCGACAGGGCGATGCCGCCGATCATCGGGCCGAACCAGTCGACGCCGCCATAGGGCAGCACCGGCGCCACCAGGGTCCGGACGCCGCGCTGGCTGGCGCGGATGGCCGCCAGCTCGGCGATCTTCTCGGCCAGCAGGTAGTCGCCCATCGGGGCATGCGGGCCCTGGTCCTCATGGCTGCCCATCGGCAGCAGGATCACCGGGTTCCGCGCCAGGGTTTCGCGGGCCTCGCCGCCCGTAATGGTGCCCAGATGCACCTTCGGTTCCGTCTTCGCGGCCAAAGCTCTACTCCTCGTCGGCAGGTCGGTTGGGGGCAGGTCGGTGGTCGGGCCGGATCGTCATTCAGGCGATCTCCTCGGCCCGGATGCAGGCGACACGGCGGGCATCGCCGTGGGGACGCAGCTCCGGCACCGTCTCGGCGCAGGCCGGCCGCGCATGGGCGCAGCGGGTGCGGAAGACGCAGCCGGAGGGTGGGTTGGACGGGCTCGGCGGGTCGCCGGCCAGCAGGATCCGGCCGGCGCGGCGGTCGGGCCGCAGCTGCGGCGTCGCCGAGATCAGGGCCCGGGTGTAGGGGTGGGCCGGGCTGGTGAACACGGAATCGGCCGGGCCTTCCTCCATCACCCGGCCGAGATACATCACCATCACCCGGTCGCACAGGTGCCGCACCACCGGCAGGTCGTGGCTGATGAACAGCATGGCCAGGCCCAGGTCGCGCCGCAGCTCGGCCAGCAGCTGCACGATCTGGGCCTGGATCGAGACGTCCAGCGCCGACACCGGCTCGTCCGCCACCAGGAAATCCGGCCCGCTGGCCAACGCGCGCGCCAGGCCGATGCGCTGGCGCTGGCCGCCGGAGAATTCATGCGGATAGCGTTGCGCATAACTGGGGTCGAGGCCGACCCGCTCGAGCATTCCGGCCACGCGCTCGGCGCGCTGCCCGGCATCGCCGACGCGGTGGATGGCCAGACCGTCGGCGATCTGGGCGCCGACCCGGCGGCGCGGGTCCAGGCTGCCATACGGATCCTGGAACACGATCTGCATGCGCCGGCGCAGCGCCCGCCAGTCGCGGCCGGAGGGGCGGCCGAGCGGCTGGCCGTCGAAGCTGACCGTCCCGGCGCTGGCCGGCATCAGCCCGAGCATCAGGCGGCCCAGCGTGCTCTTGCCCGATCCGGATTCACCGACGACGCCCAGCGCCTCGCCACGGGCCACGCCGGCATCCACCGCGCGCACCGCCTGCACGGCCCGGCCGCGCCGGAACAGGCCGCCGGTGTGGAAGACCTTGGACAGGCCCCGGGCCTCGACCAGCGGCGTCACCGAGGGGGTGGTCATGCCGCGGCCTCCGTCCCGTTCGCCAGATCCTGCCAGCGGACGCAGCGGGTCCGATGCCCGTCCCGCGCTTCGTCGAGCGGCACCGGCGCCGCTTCGCAGGCGGCGACGGCATGGCCGCAGCGCGGCGCGAAGCGGCAACCGGCCGGGAAGGCATGGGGCTGCGGCACCACGCCGGGGATGCCGGCGGGCTGGCCGTCGCCGTCCGGCGTCGCCGCCAGCAAAGCGCGGGTGTAGGGGTGCAGGGGGGCTGCGAAGACCGCGGCGGCGTCGCCCTGCTCGACCACCTGCCCGGCATACATCACCGTGACCCGGTCGGCGATCTCGGCGACCACGCCCAGGCTGTGGGTGATGAAGATCATCGCCGTGCCGGTCTCGCGCTGCAGCTCGGCCAGCAGCTCCAGGATCTGGGCCTGGACGGTGACGTCCAGCGCGGTGGTCGGCTCGTCGGCGATCAGCAGGCCTGGGCGGTTGGCCAGCGCCATGGCGATCATGACGCGTTGGCGCATGCCGCCCGACAGCTCGTGCGGCCAGGCGTCCAGCCGCCGCTCCGGGTCGGCGATGCCGACGCGCCGGAACAGGCCCAGCGCCTCGGCCCGCGCCGCCTTGGCCGACATGGCGCGATGGGCGCGGATCGCCTCGGCCACCTGGTCGCCGACCCGGTGCACCGGGTTCAGGCTGCTCATCGGGTCCTGGAACACCATGGCCATGGCGCCGCCGCGCAGCGCCCGCAGCGCCGGCTCGTCCAGCCGCAGCAGGTCGCGCTCGCCCAGCCAGGCGGCGCCGGCGACCGGCCGGGCCGCCGGCGGCAGCAGCCCCATCAGCGCGGTGGCGGTGACCGATTTGCCGGAGCCGCTCTCGCCGACGATGGCCATGGTCTCGCCGGGGCGGACCGAGAAGGAGACGTCCTCGACCGGCCGGATGGTGCCGCGCGGGGTGGCGATCTCGACGGTCAGGCCCTGCAGGTCCAGCACGGCATCGGTCCGCGCCGGCGGCGGCAGCAGCCCGGGCAGCACCCGGTCGATCAGGCGAGGGCGGGGGCGGGCGGCCGGGGTGCGCGGGTCGACCGCGTCGCGCAGCCCGTCGCACAGCAGGTTCATCGCCAGGATGGTCAGGCTCAGCGCCGCGCAGGGCCACAGCAGCAGCAGCGGCGACTGCTCCATGGTGGCGCGGGCGCCGCGGATCATCAGGCCCCAGGACGGGGCGGGCGGCACCACGCCGAGGCCGAGGAAGGACAGGCCGCTCTCCAGCACCACCGCGGCGGCGACCGCCAGCGACAGCTGCACCAGCACCGGCCCGGCGATGTTCGGCAGCACGGTGCGCAACAGGATCCGGCCGGTCGGGGCGCCCAGGGCGCGCACCGCCTCGACATAGTCGTGGCTGCGGGCCGACAGCACCTCGGCATAGGTCACCCGGGCGAAGCCGGGCAGGTACAGTACCGACAGGACCAGGATCAGCGTGCCGGCGCCGGGGCCCAGCAGGGTGACCACCAGCAGCGCCAGCAGCACCGGCGGGAAGCACAGGATGATGTCCATGCTGCGCACCGCCAGCAGCTCGCCGATGCCGCGGAACCAGCCGCCGACCAGCCCGAGCGTGGTGCCGAGGATGCCGGCGATCGCGGCGGCGGCGAAGGCGACGCCCAGGCTGGTGCGGGCGCCCCAGATCAGGCGGGACAGGACGTCGCGGCCGAACTCGTCACGGCCCAGCGGCGATCCCGGCATCGGCCCGGCCAGGCGCTGGGCGATGTCCTGCTTGACCGGGTCCGCCAGGCCCAGCCACGGCGCCAGCAGCGCCAGCAGGATGACGGCGGCGACCAGCGCGCCGGGGAGCCACAGGCGCCTCATGCCGCGCGGATCCGCGGATCGAGCACGGCGTAGAGCATGTCCATCGCCAGGTTGATCAGCAGGAACAGGCCGGAGACGGTGAGGACGATCCCGACCACCATCGGATAGTCGCGCGCCTCGACCGCATGCAGCAGCGGCGTCGACAGGCCGGGCCAGTTGAAGACGTATTCGACCAGCACCGTGCCGCCCAGCATGGTGCCCATCTGCAGCCCCAGCACGGTCAGCACCGGGCTCAGCGCGTTGCGCACGACGTGGTGCACCAGCACCCGGGCGGGGGACAGGCCCTTGGCCCGGGCGGTGCGGACATAGTCGCGCGACAGGGCGTCCAGCACCGAGGACCGCGTCATCCGGAACACGATCGCGGTCAGCCCCTTGGCGATGGCGAGCGCCGGCAGGGCCAGCAGGGTCAGGTGCTTCATCGGGTCCTGGGCCAGCGGCACGAAGCCGCCGGCCGGCATCAGGCGCAGGGCCTGGGCCATCAGCAGGATCAGCAGGGTGCCGACCACGAACACCGGCACCGCCAGCAGCAGCGCGGCGAGGCCGGAGGCGACGCGGTCGAAGGTGCCGCCGCGGTGCAGCGCGGCATAGGTCCCGGCCGGGATGCCGAACACCACCGCCAGCAGGGCGCCGGCGGCGATCAGCTCCAGCGTGCGCGGCAGGCGCAGCGCGATCTCCTGCGCCACCGGATAGTCGTCGACCAGCGAGTTGCCCAGATCGCCCTGCGGCAGGCCGGACAGGAAGTCGAGATACTGGTCCGCCAGCGGCCGGTCCAGGCCCAGCTTGCCGCGCAGCTCGGCCACCGTGGCCGGGTCGGGCGCGATGCCGCCGGTCGACAGCAGCAGCTCCGCCGGGTCGCCGGGCACCAGGTGCAGCGCCAGGAACACGATCGTGGCGACGATCCAGGCCAGGGCCAGTGACGTTCCGATGCGGCGGAGCAGCCCGGCGATCATCCGAACGAGGTCTCCTCGAGCATCGCGCCGGAGGAGGTGGTCAGGGCGCCGGGCAGGTTGGTGAAGCCGGTGAGGCGGCGGTCCAGGCCGTAGCCCTGGGCGCGCCAGGCCAGGCCGGCCAGCGGCACCTCCTCGAGGGCGGCGCGCTGCATCTCCTTGTAGATCTCGACGCGCTTGGCCGGATCGAACTCGGCCCGGCCGCGGGCCAGCGCGTCGGCGGTCTTCGGCGCCTTCAGGCCGAAGGAGCGGCCATGGGTGGGCGCCAGCGAGGTGTCGAGCACCCCGGTCAGCCCGTCCGGGTCGTTGTTGTCGGCCGCCAGGCCGTGGATGGCGATGTCGTACTGGCCCTTGGTGCCGCGGGCGACGCGGGTCGACCAGTCCGGCAGCTGCAGCTCGCACTGGATGCCGATGGCGGCCAGGTGCTGCTGCACCACCTCGGCGGTGTCCTTGTGCATGCCGTACTGGGCGGTGGCCAGCAGCGTGGTCTGGAACCCGTCCGGATGCCCGGCCTCGGCCAGCAGCGCCTTGGCGCGGGCCGGGTCATAGGCCCAGCCATGGGCCAGCGCCTCATCGTACCAGGGCGTGCCGGCGACGATCGGCAGCCCCGCCATCGGCTTGCCCCGGCCGAAGAAGGCGGCCTTGACGATGTCCTCGCGCTTCACCGCGAACGCGATCGCCTGGCGCACCCGCGGGTCGTCGAAGGGCGGCTTGGTGGCGTTGAACAGCACGCACATGAACGGCCCCTCGACCGCGTCGAGCCGCAGCCGCGGGTCGGATTCGACCGTGGCCATCGACTGCCAGGGGACGTATTCGATCATGTCGACATCGCCGCTCTGCAGCGCGGCGACGCGCAGGTTCTCGTCGGCATAGACGGTGAACCGGATGCCCTTCAGCTTGGGGTAGCCCGGCTTGTAGAACTTGTCGAAGGCGGCGAGCTCGATCGAGGTGCCGCGCTCCTGCCCGGCCAGGCGGAACGGCCCGGCGCCGATCGGCTCGCTCGCCGTCGAATTCCGCGACAGCACGAAGGTGTTGTAGTTGGCGAACCAGGCCGGCAGCGTCGCCGTCGGCGTCTTGGTCACCAGGCGGACGGTCTGCGGGTCGGGGATCTCGATGCGCGCGATGCCCTGGAACTGGGTGCGCATATAGGCGGTCGAGGTCTCGCCGGCGATCTGCTCGATCGACCATTTCACGTCGTCGGCGGTGACCGGGTCGCCGTTCTGGAAGACGCAGCCGGGGCGCAGCTTGAACACCCAGGCGCCCTCGTCGTCGACCGACCAGGATTCGGCCAGTTCGCCGCGCAGCTGGCCCTTGCTGTCATAGCCGACCAGGCTGCGGTGCAGCATCAGCTTCACCGTGCCGGCGGCGGCGCCGGTGCTGACCCAGGGCTGCAGGTTGGGCGGAAAGGCCGACAGGCCGAAGCGCAGGATGCCGTCGGCCGATTGGGCCCGTGCCGGGAGCGAGAGGCCCGGCAGCGAGAGAAGGGGCAGAGAAAGCCCGGCCCCCAGCAGCGCGCGGCGCGTCGTGGTCATGCAGCTTCTATCCCCGACCATGGTGCCATCCCCTGTTTTGGCGCGCGGGCGGCATGGCCCGCGGCCGAGATGTCGATTTTTGCCCGATGTGGTCCGGGCTCTTGTTTTTGACATCTATCTGGCTGAAAATTACATGTCAACTGACATGTGGACGAAGCGGTGCAGTCCGTCTGAAGCGGCGACGAGGGCCGGGAACCGCGCGATCGTGCCAGTTTCCGGAACGGCCGGGCTTTGAGCTTCCTGGCGCAACGTGTAATCTTGCCTGCAGACAATCACGCCGACGCACGGCAAAGGGTCCCGGTGTCACAACGTCCAAGACTGAGCGATATCCTCTATGGCGACATGCTGGGCCGGATCCAGCGCGGCCAGTTTCCGGGGGACGGCAAGCTGCCGTCCGAGAAGGAGCTGAGCCAGAGCTTCGGCGTGTCGCGGCCGATCGTGCGCGAGGCCTTGCGCCGCCTGCGCGAGGAGGGGCTGATCCAGTCCCGCCAGGGCGCCGGCAGCTTCGTCGTCGGCGCGGCCGAGCCGCAGCCGCCGCGGCTGGCGAATGGCGGCCAGGGCATCCAGACGATCTCGGATGTCCGGCGCATCTACGAGTTCCGGATCGCGCTGGAGGGCGAGGTCGCCTACGCCGCCGCGCTGAACCGCAACGAGGCGCTGCTGGCCGCGGTGAAGGGCGAGCTCGACGCCATCGACCAGGCGATCCGCACCGGCAAGATCGGCGTGCAGCAGGACAGCGACTTCCACACCGCCATCGCCCGGGCGACGCAGAACCAGTATTTCGAGGCGGCGCTGGCCGCGGTGCGGCCGCATCTCGACTATGTCATCGACCTGGCGCGCAGCTTCTCCGTGCTGCATTCGGCCGGGCATCTGGCGATGGTCCAGCGCGAGCATGCGGCGGTGTACGAGGCGATCCGCGACGGCGACGCGGTCAAGGCGCGCGAGGCGATGCAGGCCCATATCCGCCACGCGCAGGAGCGGGTGTTCGACGGCATCCACCTATAGCGGCGGTCGCGGCGGCCGGCGACCCGGTTGCCTGACAAGTGGCGGCCCGATGCGGCCCTTCGGCGATGGTTGTCAGGGGCCGGGCGATCCCCGCCTCCGGCCGGTCGGGCGAGACGGATCGGACAATTTATATCCGACAAATCAATGGATTGATGACGATCGATCCAAGCGGCCGCGGCCGACTTGTCTGGGAAAAGCATAAGTTGACAAGTTCGGCGGTGACAACGCAGAGTCGGCAGGCGGTGGCCCCGGCTGCCGTATCCGTCCTGCGGGGCGGGCCCGACCGGCAGGGAGGCCGGCCGCCGCCCGGGCCCGCGCCGGGAGAGCCTGCGCGAGTGAACGACACCCATCTGCAAGCCCTGGGGGCGGTGCTCGGAGAGCGCGGCCTGCTCGCGGCGCCCGACGACCTCTCCGCCTATGAGACCGGCGCCCGCTACGACCGCGGCCGGGCCGCCTTCGTCGCCCGCCCGGCGACCACGGCCGAGGCCTCCGCCGTCGTCGCCCATTGCGTGCGCCACGGCATCCGGCTGGTGCCCCAGGGCGGCAACACCGGCCTCGTCGCCGGCTCGACGCCCGACCCCGGCGGGGCGCAGGGCGTGCTCAGCCTCGACCGGCTGGCGGCGCCGTTCGATGTCGACCCGGCCAACCGCAGCGCCACCGTCGGCGCCGGCCTGCGCCTGTCCGCCCTCAACCAGGGGCTGGCGCCGCACGGCCTGGTCCTGCCGATCGACCTCGCCGCCGACCCGATGGTCGGCGGCATGGTCGCGACCAACACCGGCGGCGCGCGGTTCATCCGCTACGGTGACATGCGCCGGCACGTGCTGGGGCTCGAGGTGGTGCTGCCCGACGCGCGGGGCACCGTGCTCGACCTGATGCGGCCGCTGCGCAAGAACAACACCGGCCTCGACCTCAAGCAGCTCTTCATCGGCACCGGCGGCGCCTACGGCCTGGTCACCCGCGCGGTGCTGGAGCTGCGGCGCCTGCCGCAGCAATCGGCCACCGCCATCCTGGTGCCGCGCGACGACGATGCGGTGATGACGCTGCTGACCGCGTTCGAGGAGCGGGTCGGCGACCATCTGGCGGCGTTCGAGGGCCTGTCGGGTGCCGCGGTCGAGCTGGCGCTGAAGCACCATGAGCGGCTGCGCAACCCCTTCGCGCCGAATCCGCCGCCACCCTTCTGCATCCTGGTCGAGATCGAGCGGTCCTGGGCCGCGCGGGAGCAGGAGCCGTCGATCGATGCCCTGATGGAGCAGGTGCTGGCGGAGATCTGGGACCTGCCGGGCAGCCCGCTGGCCGACGCCATGCCGGGCCGCGGCTCCGAATTCTGGGCCTTGCGGCACGTGCTGAGCGAGAGCCTGGCGGCGGAGGGCCGGGTGGTGGCCTTCGACCTCGGCTTCGCCCGGGCCGATGTGATGCCGTTCCGCCGGGCGGTGACCGCGAAGCTGGCGCAGCGGTTCCCGGAGGCGCGGATCTGCGATTTCGGCCATGTCGGCGATGGCGGCGTGCATTTCAACCTGGTGCTGCCGCGCGACTCCGCCCTGGCGCGCGACCCGACGCCGCTGCGCGAGCTGGTGTTCGGCGAGGCGGCCGGGCGCTTCGGCGGCAGCTTCAGCGCCGAGCACGGCATCGGCCGGGCCAACCTGGCCTTCTA
>JAEKLZ010000063.1 GCA_019508225.1 Inquilinus limosus
ATGTTCATCGTCGACACCAGCACGGGCAAGGAGCCGAGCGGCCGGCTCGGCCGCGGCTACGGCGCGGTCTGGGTGCTGGACCTGACCAGCCCGCGGCTGCGGGCGCTGTTCGTGCGCGACAGCCAGATCGCGGCGCACAACCCGGACAACGTCACGGTCAGCCCGCGCGGCGGCGTGGTGCTGTGCGAGGATCCGGACGCGGCGCCGTCCGGCAGCCCGGACAATTACGGTCCGGGCACCCGGCTGGTGGCGCTGACCCGCCAGGGCGCGCCGTTCTACCTCTTGAAGAACAATGTCGAGCTGACCGCCGGCCAGATCGCCGATGCCGGCAAGACCATCGCCGAGGGCGACTACCGCGCCAGCGAGTTCGCCGGCGCGTGCTGGAGCCCGGAGGGGCGGACCCTGTTCGTCAACATCCAGACCCCGGGCATCACCTTCGCCATCACCGGCCCCTGGCAGCGCGGGCCGCTCTGATCGTCGCGGCGGGCGGCCGATGCCGGCATCGGCCGCCCATCCTCACAGGATCTCGAAGACGTCGTAGCTCACGCCGCCCGGCCGGCGCTCGCCGATGCCGACCGCCACGATCCGGTTCAGCCAGGCATGGGCCGGCGCGGCGGTCTCGAAGAACGGGGCGATCCGCAGATAGTATTCGGATCGCGCGACGGCCTCGCCCCGGGCGATCCGGTCGCCGACCTCGGGCGGGGCATGCCGCACGCCGCGATAGGTCATCAGGATCAGCGCCCCGTCCTGGGCGTGCAGGGTCAGCCGGACATCCTGCTGGAACGAGCCGTCGGCGCGGGTCAGCAGCAGGTCCGAGCCGCCATGCGGCAGCACCTCGCCGGACAGCCTGTCGCCCTCGAACCGCCCGCCGGAGACCGGCACGACCCGGCGCTCGCCGGCCGGCGTCGGGCCCAGCTCGTGCATCGGATGGAGGGTCATCGACAGGGTGAACAGGGGACGCGACGTCAATTCGGTCATGGGAGTCTCCGGTCTTGTCAGAGGCCCATTGGGCGCCGGCCGCCCCGCCGCCCAAAGCGAGCGATCTTGCCCGTCATCTTAAGCAGGCCTTAACATGGGCCATGCCGAAACGCCTGCCGGCCCTGGACTCGCTGCGCTTCCTCGAAGCCGGCGTCCGCCACGCCAACTTCACCCGGGCGGCGGCCGAGCTCGGCGTCACCCCGGCCGCCGTCAGCCTGCGGATCCGCGATCTCGAGGCGGAGCTCGGGGTGACCCTGTTCCGCCGCTCCGGCCCGGCCGTGACCCCGACCGAGGCGGGTGCGGCGCTGGCGGGACGCGTGGCCCGGGCCCTGGGCCTCCTGCGCGCGGCGGTCGAGGAGTGCCGCGGCGCGGCCGAGCCCCTGCGCGTGACCGCCGTCCCGACCTTCGCCATGCGCTGGCTGACGCCCAGGCTCGCCGCCTATCACGCCCTGCCCGACGCCGTGCCGATCCGGCTCGACGTCTCGGCCGAGCTGCGGCCGGCCGATGGCTTCGACATCGCGATCCGGACCGGGACTGGCGACTGGCCCGGCTTCGAGGCTGCCGCCCTGATGCCGGTCGAGGCCACGCCGATGCTGAGCCCGGCACTGGCGGCTGGGCTGTCGTCGCCGGCGGACCTGACAGCCCTGCGGCTGCTGCCCCATGACGGCTGGCAGCGCTGGTTCCGCGAGGCGGGCGTAGAAGCCCCCGCCCTGCGCTTCTACGCCGACGACTATCCGACGCACGAGCTGGACGCCGCGGCCGCCATCGAGGGCGCCGGCGTGGCCCTGCTGTCGCCGCGCCTCTTCGCGCCGCTGCTGCGCGACGGCAAGCTGGTCCAGCCCTTCCCTCATGTCATCCGCGGCCCGGCCGCCCACCATCTTCTGCTGCGGCCCGGGGAGGCGCGGCCGGCGGTGCTGCGCTTCCGCGACTGGCTGCAGGACGAGGCGCGCCGTCCCGATTCCGGCCTTACGCCAGCTGCTTGAGCATGTAGCTGGTGTCCTCCAGCACGCCCGCCGGCGAGCAGGCATGGCCGGGGACGATGCCGAACTGGCGGAAGCCGAGGCTTTCGTACAGCGCCTCGCCGCTGTCGCCGCGCCTGGTGTCGAGCAGCAGCAGGGTCCGGCCCTGCCGGCGCGCCAGGTCCTCCGCCGCCAGCATCAGCCTCCGGGCGATGCCGCGGCGACGGGCGGCCGGATGCACCAGCAGCTTGGCGATCTCGGCCCGGTGGCGGCCATTGGCCGGCATGCCGAGCACCAGCTGCACCGTGCCGACAACGCGCCCGTCCAGCCGCGCCACGATCAGCCGCCGGGCGCCGCTGCGGAAGGCCGGCTCCAGCCCCAGCCAGAACTCCCGCGCCGCCTCTATCGTGAACGGCAGGACGAAGCCGACGCTGGCACCGTCCAGCACGCAGCCCCGCAGCACCTCGGCCAGATCATCGAGATGGACGGCCAAGCCATCGGGCTCGACCTCCTCCAGGGTGACCGGAGACGCAGCGGTGCCGGACATTGCGAGGCTCATGGCTTGCACAGGGCGATGACGTAATGGGCCGGCTGCGGGCCGGGGCAGTGGAAGCGGGTCGGGCCGAACAGGCGGTAGCGCAGGCAGTCGCCGGGACCGAGCCGATGGACTGTGTCGTCGACCAGCAGCTCCAGCACCCCGTCCAGCATCCAGACATGCTGCTCGATGCCGTGGATCGGCGGCGTGTCGTAGCTGACCACGGCGCCGGCCGGCAGCACGCCCTCGACCAGCTCGCCGCGGAAGCCGGTGGCGGGCGGCGACACGCTGCGGCGGCGGAAGCCGGTTTCGGGGTCGGTCCAGCCCGGCTGCTCGTCCCGGCGCAGCAGCTGCGGCGGATCGGTCTCGACCTCGGCGATCAGGCCGGACATGGTGCGGCCATAGGCGGTGCAGAGCCGGCCGAGCAGCGAGGCGGTGGGGCTGGTCTCGCCACGCTCCAGCCGCGACAGCGTCGCCCGGCTGACGCCGCTGCGTTCGGCCAGCGCATCCAGCGACCAGCCCTGCTCCGCCCGCAGCGCCGCCAAGCGCGCGGCCAGCCGGGCGTCCACCGGCTCCAATTCGTTGATGGCGTCGCTTCTCATGACCGGGAAAATATCCCGATCATGAGATAAAACACAAGAGACCTTATGGCGTCGGCGGCGGGGCGAAGCGCGGATCGCGCGGCGCATCGGCCGGGAACGGCCGGGGCGAGGTGCCGACCACCTCGTCGGCCGGGTCGTCCAGGGTGAACAGCGCGACGCCGATGACCCCGATGTTGCGCGGGTCGCCCTGCGGCGTGTTGGCGGCATAGGCGTCGTCCGGCGTGGAGAAACGGAAGGCCGCGACCTCGTCCTCGCCCTTGCGGAAGCCCTCGATCGTCATCGACTGGCCCGGACGCACCACATAGCCCCGGTTCGCGATGGTGCCGGATCGGCCGTTCAGCACGTCGAGCCCATCGACCGTAACCACCACCTCGACCGTCCGCTGCCCTCGATTGAGGTAGGCCAGCCGGTAGAGGTCGCCGGACCGGCCCTTGAGGCGGAGAGCGCCACCGCTCGTGGAGGTGAGTTGCATCGGCCTGTACCTGGCGTCGAGCACCGAGAATTCAACGATGCCGCCCAAGGCCTGCAGGCTGTGGATCGTACTCACCGGCCCCGTCACAGCGCCGCGGCGACCGTCATAGCGGACCGTCACTTCCGCCTCGGGCCGGTCCGGCCAGACGCGGGACAGCCTGACGAAACGGATCGGCGACCGGATGTCCTCGCCCCAGCGCGTGCCCAGCCGCTCCTGTTCCGCGATCGGCGGCGGGACGGGTTCGCTCCGGCGCGGCTGGGACGACACCGATCCCTGGCTTTCCAACGGCACGAGTCCGTCGGCGGTCGCACGGGCGACGGGCGGCATCATCTCCTGGTGCGGCGTCACCTCCTGCATCGCCGGCACGCAGGCGGCCAGGGCCAGCACCAGCCCGGCCGCCAGGATCGTCCACAGACTACGCATGACCTCTCCCCCCGAGATATCCAGCGCCACATCATCGGTTCCGCTCTGCGGCGAAGCCGTGGCGGGGCGGAGGTGATTCGGCGGCCGAGCAATCTCGGTACAGTGGCCGGCCGGCAGCCCTGCTACGGATCGGCGACGCGCCCGATCGCGCCCAGCCCGATCGCGCCCAGACGGAGACGACCATGCCGCTTCGCCGTGCCCTGCCCCTGCTCGCCCTCCTCGCCTCTCCCGCCACCGCCGCGGACGCGCCGCCCGACTGCCGCGCGCCAAAAATGCTGGACGATGGCTGGACCGTCGCCGCCCCGGCCGACGAGGGCTTCGATGCGACGACGCTCTGCGCCGTCGGCCCGGCCCTGGAAGGCCAGAGCAACGCCCATGCCGTGCTGGTCGTGCGGCACGGCCGGCTGGTCTATGAGCGCTACTTCGCCGGCGAGGACCAGCGCTGGGGCCAGCCGCTCGGCCGCATCGCGCATGACGCCGCCACCCGGCACGACCTGCGCTCGATCACCAAGAGCGTGACCGCGCTGCTGGTCGGCATCGCCGTCGACACCGGCTGGATCAAGGACATCGACGCGCCGGTGCTGTCGCTGCTGCCGCAATACGCCGACCTGCGCTCGCCGGAAAAGGACCGCATCACCCTGCGCCACCTGCTGACCATGTCGAGCGGGCTGGCCTGGAGCGAGGACCTGCCCTACAGCGACCCGCGCAACAGCGAGCGGCTGATGTCGGACGCGCCGGACCCGTACCGCTACGTCCTGGAGCAGCCCTTCGCCACAACGCCGGGCGAGCGCTGGGTCTATAGCGGCGGGTCGACGGCGCTACTGTCGGCGGTGCTGCAGCAGGTGTCGGGCCGGTCGCTCGAGGTGATGGCGCGAGAGATGCTGTTCGCGCCGCTCGGCATCGACGACGTCGAATGGGTGCGCTATCCGAACGGCGACCCGGTCGCCGCCTCTGGCCTGCGGCTGCGGCCGCGCGATATCGCCAAGATCGGCCGGCTGGTGCTGGACCGCGGCGCCTGGCAGGGCAAGCAGATCGTCTCGGCCGGCTGGATCGCGCAGTCGACGACGAGGCAGATCGCGGCCGAGGACCAGATCGATTACGGCTTCCAATGGTGGCTCGGCCATTCCCAGGTCGACGGCCGGGAGCTGCGCTGGAGCGCCGGCGTCGGCTGGGGCGGCCAGCGGCTGTTCCTGGTGCCCGACCGCGACCTGCTGGTGGTGGTCACCGCCGGCCTCTACGACCAGCCGGACGAGCAGGACGCGCTCGGCCGCACCGTGCTGGAGCACTATGTGCTGCCAGCGGCGCAATGACGGTCCCGCCGGCGCTCGCCATCCATGATCTCGCAATGCACCGGTGAATATTGGTGCATTTCATGATATGAATATGGGCTGAAGCGGAACAAAGACATATCGGATCTCTTGGCCTCTCGCGACTGCGATTGTTCAGATGTCGATGTCCGCGCGCTTCCTGCTCGCCGCCCTCCTGCCGCTTCTGGTCGCCGGATGCGGTGGATCACCGCCGGTCGCAGACCGGGCGTCCGCGGGCATCGATGCCGAATTCGCCCGGTTGCAGGCGGCGCTGGCGCGCGACGTGCCCGGCCGGATCGCGGACACGCCCGAGGACGAGCGGCGCTGGACCGCCCTGGCGCAGGCCAAGATCACGGCCCGTGGCCGGGCCATCCGCCGACCGCAGCTGGTCGTGGTGGTGGACCGGAACCCCGCCATCCAGCAGATGCGCATCGTGCTGGCGCAGCCCTCCGGCCCCTGGCGGAGCCTAGGCGGCACGACGGTCTCGACCGGCCAGGAAGGCCGGCACGGCTACTTCATCACGCCGACCGGCGTGTTCCTGCACACCGACGCGATCCTGGATTGGCGCGCCGAAGGCAGCTTCAACGCCAACGGCATCCGCGGCCTCGGCCTCAGGGGCATGCGGGTGTGGGATTTCGGCTGGCAGTCCGCCGAGCGCGGCTGGGAGGATGAGGGCCGGGAATCGACCATCCGGCTGCTGGTGCACGCCACCGATCCGGACACGCTGGAGCAGCGCCTCGGCCGGCCGGCGTCGAAGGGATGTGTCCGCGTGCCGGGGCCGATGAACGTCTTCCTCGACCGCCACGGCATCCTCGATGCCGATTACGAGGCGGCGGCGAAGGCCGATCCCCGCTACGACGCCGTGCTGCGTCCCGACCGGACTCCGACGCCGCTGGCCGGCAACATGCTGGTGATCGTGGATTCCGCCGCAGGCCTGGTGGCCGCGGCGCAGCCCCGGTAGCCGCCTACTCCGTCTGCATCCCGAGCTTGCGCAGCATCGCCACCAGATCGTCGCGCTGCGCCAGGTAGTCGTCGCGCAAAAGGCCCAGCACGTGGGCGTCGAGAAACTGGCCACCCTTGCGCACATGCGCGCGCAGCAGCCCCTCCTCCTGGAAGCCGAAGCGCTTGTGCATCCGCACCACGCCCGGATTGCTGGTCAGCACCTCGCAGCACAGCTTGTTCAGCTTCAGCTCGAGGAAGACGTAATCCAGCACCTTCAGCTCGACCCAGCTGCCGATGCCCTTGCCGCGCAGGTCGCTGGCGCCGAGGTAGAAGGCCCAGGAGCATTTGCTGTTCTGCTGGTCGATGTCGACCAGGTTGGCCAGTCCGATCGGCTCGCCGCCGTCCTGGATGATCCAGTACACCCGGCGCGGATCAGCCAGGATCCGGGCGAACCAGGCATCGTGCTCCGGCCGCGTGATCTCGTGGTCGCTGTACTGGTGGATCGCGACATGCGGCAGGTTTCGCCAGGTGAACATCCGGTCGGAATCCCCCGGCTCCACCCGCCTCAGGCTCAGCATTCCCGTCGTCCCCCGCTGGGTCGTCTTCCGTGCTGTGATAGGCCGGGCCACCCGCCGCTGCCAAGGGCCGCGGCGGACGATCGGACCAATCCTTCCGGCCTACGCGGCCAGGGCCCGCCGGCGCTCCTCCACCACCTGGTCGGCGATGCGGCCCATCAGCTCCTGCAGATGGTCGAAGCGGGTGGTGAAGCTGCCGACGCCGAGCGTGACCGAGCGCAGCTCGACCGCCAGCCCGTGCATCTCCGCCTCCGGCAGCTGGCACTCGATCAGGTCCCAGCCGGTCCAGCCCTCGCGCGCGGTCATGCCGAGGATCTGGCCGCGCCGGCTGGAGACGATGGCGTGCACCTTGGCGGTGTATTCCGCCGGCACCGCGATCGTCACCGCCTGGATCGGCTCCAGCAGCACCGGGTCGCAATTCGCCAGCCCCTCGGCCATCGCCATCTGCGCCACGGTGCGGAAGGCCTGGTCCGAGCTGTCGACCGCGTGGTGCTGACCGTCGGTCAGGGCCACGGCGACGTCGACCACGGGGAAACCCAGCGGGCCGCGGTTCATCGCTTCGCGCGATCCCGCCTCCACCGCCGGGATGTAGTTCTTCGGCACGGCGCCGCCGACGACCTTGTTCTCGAACACGAAACCGGTGCCGCGCGGCATCGGCCGGATCTCGACCTGGATGTCGGCGAACTGGCCGTGGCCGCCGGTCTGGCGCTTGAAGCGGGAATGCTGCTTGGTCGGCCGCCGGATCGTCTCGCGATAGGCGGTGCGGGTCGGCACCGTGGTGACCGAAACGTTGAACCGGCTCTTCAGCCGCTCCACCGCGATCTGCAGCTGGATGTCGCCTTGCCCGGCCAGGGTCAGCTCGCCGGTCGCGTCGATGTGATGCACCGAAAGGGCCGTGTCCTCCTCGCACAGCTTGGCCAGCGAGGTGGTCAGCTTGACGTCGTCCTTGCGGTCCGACAGCGACAGCGCCACGGCATGCACCGGCTCCGCCGGCTTCGGCCAGTTCCAGGTTGCCTCGGACGTGCCATCGGCGCGCAGCGTCTGGCCGGTGGCGAGGTCGTCGAGCCGGGCGATGCCGACGATCTCGCCAGCCCAGGCCTCGGCCAGCTTCTGGTTCTCGCCGCCCTTCAGCCGGTACACGCCGGAGATGCGGCGGCTGCCGAGATTGCTGTTGTCGGACAGCCGGCCGCTCCACAGCCGCGCCAGGCTGAGCTTGCCGGTGTGCGGCTGGTGCAGGGTCTTGAACACGGTGGCGGCGAAGCCGCCATGCGCGTCGTAGCCGAGCCGGGTGGCCGCCACCTCATGCGACGGGGCCTCGTGGCGCAGCGCCTTCCACAGCCGGGTGACGCCGTTGCCGTGCTCGGCCGAGCCGAAGAACACCGGCACGATCAGGTCCTGCTGCAGGTCGCGGGTGAGCTGGCTGTAGATCTCCTTCGGCGCCGGGATCTTGTCCTCGAGCAGCTGCTCCAGCAGCGCGTCGTCGAAATCGGCCAGGGATTCGAGCATGGTCTGGCGCGCCTCGTCCTGGCGCGGCTTGATGTCGCCCGGTGCCTCGATCAGATCGGAGGACTGGTTCTCGCGCCATTTGTAGGCACGGCCGCTGACCAGGTCGACATAGCCGGAGACGCTGTCGCCGTCGCGGATCGGAACCTCGCGCAGCAGCAGCGGCCGGGCCGAGACCTGCTGCAGGGCGGCCAGCAGGTCGCGCATGCGGATGCCGGACCGGTCCATCTTGTTGATGAACAGGATGTGCGGGATCTCGTGCTCGTCGAGGAAGCGCAGCAGCGGCGCCAGAATCACGGCGCGGTCCGGATCGGCCTCGGCCACCACGACGGCGATATCGGTGATCATCAGCGCGGCCATCGCGTCCTGCGCCAGCTCGACCGAGCCGGAACAGTCGATCAGGGTCCAGTCCTCGTCGAGATAGCGGCAGGAGGCCAGGTTCGGCTCGATCGTCATCTGCCGGGCGCGGGATTCGGGCGACGCGTCGCCCACGGTGTTGCCCTGGGCCACGCTGCCCTTGCGCGGGATCGCGCCGGCGCTGTGCAGCAGCGCCTCCATCAGCGTGGTCTTGCCGCTCGAATACGGCCCGACCAGGGCGGCGCTACGGAATCTAGGGGCAGGGCGTTCCTGCGGCATGCGCATCCTCCCTTGTGCACGGACCCGCCATGCCGACCGGGACGATGCCCGATCACGCGGGCCCTTTTGGAGGATCAGCATGACACTTCCGCGACGATCGGCACAATCCCGAAACACGGGTACGTCATGGCGAGCGAAGCGTGGCCATCCAGTCCTTCGCCGTGGCGCATAGCGGTGACAGTCTGGATGGCCACGCCCCTTCGGGGCTCGCCATGACGGGTCTATCCTGGTCAGGGGCAGCCTGTGATCCTTCGAAGTGTCGTCAGGCGATCGACCCCGGCGTGAAGGTCGGAACCACCGTGGCAGGCCGCCCCGGCAGGTCCAACGCCGTCGCCCGCTCCGGCGTGCGCGCGATCATCCGGCCGGCGCGAAGCACCAGCAGGCGGGTCGCCTTCAGCCGCACCGCCTCGAACGGGTCGGCGGCCTGCAGTACCACCAGGTCGGCCCGGCAGCCGGGTTCCAGGCCGTAGCCCTCCAGTTCCAGCACCTTCGCCGCCTCGGTGGTCACCGCGGCGAAGCAGCGGCCGATGGCGTCGAGCGACGTCATCTGCCCGACATGCACCGCCATATGCGCCACCTCCAGCATGTCGGCCGACCCCATCGAGTACCAGGGGTCCATGACGCAGTCCTGGCCGAGGGCGACGGTGATGCCGGCGGCCATCAGCTCCGGCACGCGAGTCATGCCGCGGCGTTTCGGATAGCTGTCGTGCCGGCCCTGCAAGGTGATGTTGATCAGCGGGTTGGCGATCGCCGCGACGCCGGCCTCGCGCATCAGCGGGATCAGCTTCGAGACGTAGTAGTTGTCCATCGAATGCATCGAGGTCAGGTGCGATCCCGTCACCCGGCCGCCGAGGCCGAGGCGGTGGGTCTCCGCCGCCAGCGTCTCGATGTGGCGTGACTGGGGGTCGTCGCTCTCATCGCAATGCAGGTCGACCGGCAGCCCCCGCTCCGCCGCGATCTCGCACAGCCGGCGGACCGAGGCGGCGCCGTCGGCCATGGTGCGCTCGAAATGCGGGATGCCGCCGACCACGTCGACGCCGAGGTCGAGCGCGCGCAGCAGGTTCTTTTCGGCGGTGGCGGAGCGGTAGAGCCCGTCCTGCGGGAAGGCGACCAGCTGCAGGTCGAGATAGGGCGCGACCCGGCGCTTGACCTCGAGCAGCGCCTCGACCGCCAGCAGCCGGTCGTCGCAGACATCGACATGGCTGCGGATCGCCAGCAGCCCCTGCGCCACCGCCAGGTCGCAATAGGCCAGGGCGCGGGCGATCACCGCATCTTGGGTCAGCTGCGGCTTCAGCTCGCCCCACAGCGCGATGCCTTCGAGCAGCGTGCCGGACCGGTTGATCCGCGGCAGGCCGAGCGACAGGGTGGCGTCGAGGTGGAAATGGGGGTCGATGAAGGGCGGCGTCACCAGCCGGCCGGACGCGTCGATCTCGTCCCGCCCCTGCGCCGCCAGCCGCGGCTCGACCGCGGCGATGCGGCCATCCTGGATGCCGATGTCGATGCCGGTGCGGCCGTCGGGCAGGTTGGCGTTGCGCAGCACGAGATCCATGGCGGGGCAGGCTTTCAGGAATTTCAGTGAGGGAAAGGCACGGCAGACGATAGCATGCGGCCAGTGCATGGAAAGACGGGAGAGCACCCATGTTCCACACGACATGGGGCGAGATTCGCCGGGCCCAGGCCGAGGAGGCCGAGGCGATCCGGGCCCTGGTCCGGCGCGCCTATGCGAAATGGATGCGCCGATTATGTCCGGGCCCTGGCCGAGCACGAGATCTGGGCGATCGACGGCATCCATGGCTGTATCGCCCTGATCGAGCTGCGGCCCGAGCCCGACCACCTGCTGATCGTCAATGTCGCGGTCGACCCCGGCCATCAGGGCCGCGGCCTCGGCCGCCGGCTGCTCGACTTCGCCGAGCGCGAGGCGCAGCGCCGCAGCCTGGCCGAGCTGCGGCTGTACACCAACATCCGGATGTCCGAGAACCGCGCCCTCTACGCCTCGCGCGGCTATCGCGAGACGCATCAGGAGCAGCGGGGCGAGCACACCATCGTGCACATGGCGAAACCCATCCCCGCGCTCTGATGTCCGGCAGGCCTACAGGACGAAGTCCGCGGCCTGCAGGGCGATGTTGCCGGTCAGGGTGATGTGGAAGTCGGTGACCTTGTCGCCGTTGAGGTCGCCGGCGATGGTCGTGTCCCCGCCGTTGAAGGCATAGCGCAGTTGGCCGGCGACGCCAGTGTAGAGGCCGGTGCCGATGAAGGTGAAGGCCTGGTCACCCGCGATAGTGCTGTTGGCGTCCATCAGGTGCAGGTCGATGCGGTCGCCCTGGGCGCGGCTGAAGTCGGTGATCCGGTCCGCATCGGCCCCGACCACGCTGTCGGTGACCGCCGTGAAGTAGAAGCGGTCGGCCCCGTTGCCCCCGGTCAGGGTGTCCTTGCCGGCCCCGCCGACGAGGGCGTCGGCGCCGCCCCAGCCCTGGAGCACATTGTTGCCGGCATTCCCTTCCAGCCCATCATTGCCCTGGCTGCCGGAGAGGTTCTCGACCCCGGCCAGCGTGTCGCCCTGCGCATCGCCGCCGGCGCCCTTGCCGGTGACCAGGCTGACCGAGATGCCGACCGAACTCTCGAAATAGCTGACGGTGTCGGTGCCGGCACCGCCATCCAGCAGGTCGGCCCCTGCCCCGCCGCGGAGCACGTCGTTGCCGTCCATGCCGTTGAGCGTGTCGTTGCCGGCCATGCCGTTGAGCGTGTCATTGCCACCATAGCCGGACAGCACATTCGCGACTGCCGAGCCGGTCAGGGTGTCGTTGAAGCCGACGGTGCCGACGATGTTCTCGATGTCGTTGCCGATCACGTCGCCCTGGGCATCGCCGCCTGATGCCGTCAGCGTCGTCAGATTGACCGTGACGCCGGCCGCACCGTCATAGTTGAGGGTGTCGATGCCGGCGCCGCCCTGCAGCACATCCGCGCCGGCGCCGCCGTTGAGGAAGTCGTCGCCGTCGCCGCCGCTGAGCGTGTCGTTCCCGTCGAGGCCGTTCAGGACATCGCCGCCCGCCCCGCCGGTGAGGACATTGGCGACCGCCGAGCCGGTCAGGGTGTCGGCGAGCCCGGTCCCCTGGATGTTCTCGATGTCGTTGCCGATGGTATCGCCTTCGGCCTCGCCGCCGGCGGCGGTGAACGCGCTCAGGTCCACCGTCACCCCGGCGCTGCCGCCATAGACGATGGTGTCGGTGCCGGCCCCGCCGATCAGCGCGTCCGCCCCGTCGCCGCCCCGGAGGACATCGTTGCCGGCCCCGCCATCGAGCGTGTCGTTGCCGCCGAGGCCGTTGAGCGTGTCGTTGCCGCCGAGGCCCGACAGCGTGTTGCCGAACTGCGAGCCGGTCAGCACGTCGTTGAAGCCGTTCGTGCCCTGGATGTTCTCGATGTCGGCGCCGATCGTGTCGCCCTGCGCGTCGCCGCCGATGCCGGCACCGCCGATCGTCACGGTCACGCCGGCCGGGCCGTTGTAGACGATGGTATCGATGCCGGCGCCGCCGTTCAGCGTGTCGGCCCCGGCGCCGCCCTCGAGGATATCGTTGCCGCTGATGCCGTCCAGGGTGGTGGCGCCGCCATGGAGGACGTCGTTGCCGTCGCCGCCGCGGAGCACGTCATTGCCGGTGCCGCCATCGAGATTGTCGTTTCCGCCCAGCCCGTCGATCGTGTCGGCGCCGCCGCGGCCGAGGATGACATTGGCCACGGCCGACCCGGTCAGGGTGTCGGCGAAGCCGTTCGAGCCCTCGATGTTCTCGATGTCGTTGCCGATCACGTCGCCCTGCGCGTCGCCGCCCGAGGCGGTCAGCGCCGTCAGGTTGATGGCGACGCCGGCGGTGCTGAAGAAGTAGGTGATCTGGTCGATGCCGGTGCCGCCGCTCAGCGCGTCCGCGCCGGCATCACCGCGCAGGATGTCGTCGCCGTCGCCGCCGCGCAGGGTGTCCGCGCCGGCGCCCGCGGTCAGGCTGTCGCTGCCGGCGCCGCCCTCGAGCAGGTCGTTGCCGGGGCCCGAGGCATCGCCCGAGACCAGCGTGTCGTCGCCGTCGAGGCCGTAGAGCGTGTTGTTGCCGGCCCCGCCGACCAGCTTGTTGGCCGCCGCCGAGCCGGTCAGGGTGTCATCAAAGGCCGATCCGGTGATGTTCTCGATATCGGCGCCGACCGTGTCGCCCTGGGCGTCGCCGCCGCTGCCGGTGCTGCCGATCGCGACCGTCACCCCGGCCGCGCTGTCGCCGTAATCGGCGGTATCGACCCCGGCGCCGCCGTTCAGCTTGTCCGCCCCGACCCCACCATGCAGCGTATCGTTCCCATCGCCGCCGTTCAGCGTGTCGACGCCGGCCAGGCCATGGAGGACGTCGTTGCCGCCGAGGCCGCTGATCGTGTCGTTGCTCGCCGTGCCGGTGAGAATATCCGGGTTCGGACCGCCATTGATGGTCGCCATGATGAATCCCTGATCGGAAAACGAGAATTTTGCCGAGGGATCCTGCCGGAAAACGACGTTAATGACCGATCGTTTTGCAGTTATTTTGTTGCGCCAGATCCGCCGAGCATCGCCCAGCCAGCGGCGGCGCCGGGCTCAGTAGGCGCCGGAACGGGCGAAGAAGACACGCGGCGTCAGGACCAGCAGCGCCATGTCGCGCCAATAGGACCAGCGCCGGACATAGTCGACATTGAGCCGGATCCGGGTCTCGTAATCGGTGTCGCTACGGCCGTAGATCTGCCAGGCGCCGGTCATCCCCGGCCGGACGCTGTGGTAGTAGCGGATCGCCGCGCCCCAGCGCTCCTGCTCCTCCTCGTACATCGGCCGCGGGCCGACCAGGCTCATCTCGCCCTTCAGCACGTTGAACAGCTGCGGCAGCTCGTCGAGGCTGGTCTTGCGCAGGAACCGGCCGATCGCGGTCACCCGCGGATCTTTCTTCAGCTTGAAGCCGGTCTCCCACTCACGCCGCATCTCAGGGTTTTTCTGAAGAAGATCAGCCAACAGCTTGTTCGCGTTGGGAACCATCGTCCGGAATTTATGGCAATAGAAGATCTTGCCGTCCCGCCCCACGCGGCGATCGCTGTAGAAAATGCCAGGACCCGACCGTCGGATCATGGCCGCGCACACCAGGAACAGCGGCGAAAACAGAATCAAAAACGCGATTGAAAATGCGATATCCATCGACCGCTTCGCTGCCATACCCACCCGAGCCATCCGGATCGGCGCCTCTGCGGAAATGTCGACAGCGGCAGCGTCGACAAAGCTGTCGGACTGCATATTCCGGTACCCCCAGAAAACTGAAACAAAGGAGCAAGACCTGTTCCGCCGCCGCACCCAGCAGAACATTCAACGTCTGGCTTTTGTCTGACTCCCCGCCCCCCTAGTCACTAGGGTTCTGGCACATCACTGTTGCCTGAGCGTGGCAATTTTTAGCGTGATCTGATGATCACTGAATGCGCCTTCTATGTATATCGAAACCCGCCGGGGGAAACAATCCATTTGTTGCTTTATGTTGCCGGCACGAGGCCGGCTAGATCAATGCTAGCGGCGAAAGATCTCAACCAGAATCATAGCTATACCGTTTAACCCATTGTTCTTATACATCCTTGCCGCGAAGCAGGCGGGCCACGAGCTCGCTCTCCCCGACCTTGCCGACCAGCCGGCCGTCATCGTCGAGCACCAGGATCGGCTGGCGCGTGGCCTCATGCGCGGCGATGAAGCGGCGCATCGAGGCGTGCACCGGCATGGTGGCGATCTGCCCCGGCACCACCCCGTTGATGATGCCGTCGGCGATCTCCAGCGGCCGGTCCTCCTGGGTCACCGCAATCGGCCGCCCGAGATGGTCGATCTGGCAGCGGCAGGTGCGGGCCTTGTCGACCAGGATCGAATCGCCCTCGCGCGGCAGCAGGTCGAGCGGCGTCATCAGCGCCTCGGCCCGCAGCACGTTGAGCGGGTTCACATGGGCGACGAAATTGGCGACGTAGTCGTCGGCCGGCCTGGTGACGATCTCCTCCGGCGTGCCGACCTGGACGATGCGGCCGGATTCCATGATCACGATCCGGTTGCCGATCTTCAGCGCCTCGTCGAGGTCGTGGCTGACGAAGATGATGGTCTTCTTCAGCCGGCGCTGCAGCTCCAGGAGCTCGTCCTGCAGATGGGTGCGGATCAGCGGGTCCAGCGCCGAGAACGGCTCGTCCATCAGCAGGATGTCGGCGTCGGTGGCGAAGGCGCGGGCCAGGCCGACGCGCTGCTGCATGCCGCCCGACAGCTCGCGCGGGTACTTGCCGGCCCATTTGTCGAGATGCACCATCACCAGCTTCTCGTCGACGATGCGGTCCCGCTCCGCCTTCGGCATGCCGCGCAGCTCGAGTCCGAGGCCGACATTCTCGCGGATGGTGCGCCAGGGCATCAGCGCGAATTGCTGGAACACCATCGACACCCAGTCGGCGCGCAACTTGCGCAGCGTGGTCTCGTCGCAGCTGGCGACATCGACCTCCTGCCCGTCGCAGCGGACGACCATGCGGCCGCGGGTGACCTTGTTGAGGCCATTGACGCAGCGCAGCAGCGACGACTTGCCGGAACCGGACAGGCCCATCAGCACGCACAGCTCGCCCGGCGGGACCGAGAGCTCGGCCCCGGCCACCGCCAGGGTGTCGCCGCTCTCGGCCTGGATCTCGGCCCGGGTACGGCCCTGGTCGAGCAGGGCCAGCGCCCGCTTCGGCGTCGGCCCGAAGATCACGTCGATGGCGTTGAAATGGACCGCGGGAAGGGTGCCGGACATCAGTGCGCCCCTCCGACGGGCCGTTCGCTTTTCACCAGACGATCGAGGATCACGGCCAGGATGACGATGCAGAGGCCGGCTTCGAAGCCCATGGGGACATTCACCGAATTGAGGGCGCGCACCACCGGCTTGCCCAGGCCGTCGGCCCCGACCAGCGCGGCGATGACGACCATCGACAGCGACAGCATGATGCACTGGGTCAGCCCGGCCATGATCGTCGGCAGGGCGTGCGGCAGCTCGACCTTGAACAGCAGCTGCCGCCGGGTGGCGCCGAAGGCCTCGCCCGCCTCGAGCAGCGGGCTCGGCACGCCATGGATGCCGAGATAGGTCAGGCGGATCGGCGCGGCCACGGCGAAGACGATGGTCGAGATCAGGCCCGGCGCGACGCCCAGCCCGAACAGGATCAGGGTCGGGATCAGGTAGACGAAGGTCGGCAGCGTCTGCATCAGGTCGAGGATCGGCCGGATCACGGCATAGACCAGCGGCCGGTGGGCGCAGAGGATGCCGATCGGGATGCCGATCACCAGCGACAGGAAGGTGGCGCTGATCACCAGCGCCAGGGTCTGCATGGTCTCGGTCCAGTAGCCGAGATTGAGGATCAGCAGCAGGCCGATCACGACCATCACGACCAGTTGCCAGCGCCGGTGCAGCACATAGGCCAGGACGGCGACGAGGGCGATGAAGACCAGCGGCGGCGGCCACAGGAAGACGTCGATCAGCCATTCGCCCGGGCGGCGGCGCGCCTGTCGGGGAGTCTCAGAGGCCGAGCGACGCCTTGACCGTGGGCAGGCCATCCTTGCCGTCGAAGGTGGTCACGCCGGCCAGCCAGGGGGCCAGCACGTCCGGGTTGGCCTTGAGATAGGCGGTGGCCGCCTTCTCGCGGTCCTCGCCACCGGCGATCGACTCCATCACCGCCGCCTCCATGTCGAGGTTGAAGGCAAGGTTCTGCAGCAGCTTGCCGACATTCGGGCATTCGGCGACATAGCCGGCCCGGACATTGGTGTAGACCGTGGCGCCGCCGAAATTCGGCCCGAAATAGTCGTCGCCGCCGGTCAGGTACTGCAGGGCGAAATTCTTGTTCATCGGATGCGGCGCCCAGCCCAGGAACACGATCCATTCCTTGCGGCGGATGGCGCGGTCGACCTGGGACAGCATGCCCTGCTCGCTCGACTCGACCAGCTGCCAGCCCTTCAGGCCGAAGGCGTCCTTGTCGATCATGCTCTGGACCAGGCGGTTGCCGTCATTGCCCGGCTCGATGCCGTAGATCTTGTCGCCGAACTTGTCGGCGTTCTTGACCAGGTCGGCGAAATCCTTGACCCCGCCCTGGGCCACGTAGTCGGGCACGGCGAGGGTGTATTTCGCGCCTTCGAGATTGGCGCGGAGACTCTCGACCGACTTGTCGTCGAAATAGGGCTTGGCGTCGGCGGCCATCGACGGCATCCAGTTGCCGAGGAACACGTCGATGTTCTTGTTCTTCATCGAGACATAGGTGACCGGCACCGACAGCAGCTCGTCCGAGGGCTCATAGCCGAGGCCCTTCAGCACCGTCTTGGTCAGCGCCGTGGTGGCGGTGATGTCGGTCCAGCCGACATCGGAGAACCGCACCTTCTGGCAGCTCGCCGGATCGGCCGCCTGGGCCGCCCCGGTGGCCAAGGCCAGCCCCAGCACCAGCCCGCTCATACGCCACGACATCATGATGCGACTCTCCTGTTTGCCCGCCTGTCCGACAATTTTCGTTCTTTACGGGGCAGCCTCGGCCGCAGGACCAACGGCAAGGCGCCTCCGCGCGAGTCTAACGACGGCCCGCGCGCCGCCGCTGGCCGATTTCCGGCATGGCGTGAAGCAAACCGGACTCATTGCCCGCTGCAGCCCCGCTAGCATGCGGCCGCGGCCGGAGGAGTGGAAGCCATGACGACAGAATTCGACTATGTGATCGTCGGCGCCGGGTCGGCCGGCTGCGTCCTGGCCAACCGGCTTTCGGCCGAGCCCGGCACCCGCGTGCTGGTGCTGGAGGCCGGGCCCGAGGACCGGACCTGGAAGATCCACATGCCGGCGGCGCTGACCTACAATCTCGGCGACGACAAGTACAACTGGTA
>JAEKLZ010000064.1 GCA_019508225.1 Inquilinus limosus
CAGGCGGCGCAGGCCGAGCTGGTCTATGCCGCGGCCCAGCCGGCGGCCGGCAAGGGCCAGGCCCTGCTGGTGCCGAAGGGGTCGGCGGCGAAGACGGTGGCCGATGTGAAGGGGCTGCGGGTCGGCGTCGGCAAGGGCTCCAGCGCCCACAACTTCCTGGTGGCGGCGCTGCAGAAGGCGGGGCTGGGCTGGCAGGACATCACCCCGGTCTATCTCGCCCCGGCCGATGCCCGCGCCGCCTTCGCCGGCGGCAGCCTGGACGCCTGGGCGATCTGGGACCCGTATTTCGCCATCGCCGAGCTGGAGGAGGAGGCGCAGGTGCTGGCCACCTCCGCCGATGTCGAGCCGCAGAACTCCTACTTCCTCGCCTCGAGGGCCTTCGCCACGGAGCACCCCGCCGCGCTGCGCAGCCTGGTCGCGGCGCTGGGCGAGGTCGGCGCCTGGGCCGAGGCCAACCACGGCGAGGTGGCCAAGCTGTTCGCCGATGAGACCGGCATCAGCCTGGCGGCGGAGCAGCGCTCGGTCGACCGCGCCAGCTTCCAGATCGGCCCGCTGACCGGGGAGATCGTGGCCCAGCAGCAGAAAATCGCCGACCGTTTCGCCGCGCTGGGGCTGATCCCGGCGCCGATCGCCATCCGCGACATCGTCTGGACCGGCGCCTGACCACAGCAGGGATTCACCCCATGTCCGACACCCGCAAGCCGCTCGACCTGTTCTGGTTCATCCCGACCAGCGGCGACGGCCCCTATCTCGGCACCCAGGACCGGCACCGCCCGGCCGAGTTCCGCTATCTGCGCGAGATCGCCACCGCCGTCGACCGCCTCGGCTACAAGGGCGTGCTGCTGCCCACCGGCCGCGGCTGCGAGGATGCCTGGATCACCGCCACGGCGCTGGCCACGGCGACCGAGCGGCTGCGCTTCCTGGTGGCGCTGCGCCCCGGCGTGGCCACGCCCGCCTTCTTCGCCCGCCAGGCGGCGGCGCTGGACCGGATCAGCAACGGCCGCCTGCTGCTCAACGTCGTGGTCGGCGGCGACCCGGCCGAGCTGGCTGGCGACGGGGTCTTCCTCGACCACGACACCCGCTATGCCCAGGCGGCGGAGTTCCTGACCATCTGGCGCCGCCTGCTGGCCGGCGACACGGTCGATTTCGACGGCGACTTCCTGAAGGTGAAGGGCGGCAAGCTGTCCTTCCCGCCGGTGCAGCGGCCGCATCCGCCGCTGTGGTTCGGCGGCTCCTCCGACGCGGCGCTCGACCTCGCCGCCGACCAGGTCGAGACCTACCTGACCTGGGGCGAGCCGCTGGAGCAGGTGGCCGGGAAGATCGAGGCGGCCAAGGCGCGCGCGGCGGCCCGCGGCCGCACGCTGCGCTTCGGCATGCGCATCCACCTGATCGTGCGCGAGACCGAGGAGGAGGCCTGGCGGGTGGCCGAGCGGCTGATCCGCGACGTCTCCGACGACGCCATCGCCGAGGCCCAGAAGAAGCTGGCCGACGGGTCGGATTCCGTGGGCCAGAAGCGGATGACGGCGCTGCATGGCGGCCGGCGCGACAAGCTGCTGGTCGGACCGAACCTGTGGGCCGGCATCGGCCTGGTGCGGCGCGGCGCCGGCACCGCTCTGGTCGGCGACCCCGGGACCGTCGCGGCGCGGCTGCGCGAATACCAGGATCTCGGCATCGAGACCATCATCGCCTCCGGCTATCCGCATCTGGAGGAGGCGTACAACGTCGCCGAGCTGCTGTTCCCGGCATTGGGCATCGGCGCCGAGCAGGCCGGCGCGCATGAGCTGCATCCCGGCGAGTTCGGCACCGGCGCCGGCCGGAAGCTGACCGCGGTGTCGTGACGTCCGTTTCAGAGTGCACCACGTAACCTCTCCCGCCTGGCGGGAGAGGCAACGCAAAGGCGAATCTTTACTCGCCGCGCTTCACCCAGGCGGTCGGCTTCGGGTTGCGCTCGTCGAAGCCGGTCTGGTGCCAGTAGGGATAGGCCGGGCTGCGGTGGCTGGCATCGTCCAGCAGCGCCACCTGCTCCGGCGTCAGATTCCAGCCGACGGCGCCGAGATTCTGCTTCAGCTGCTCCTCGTTGCGGGCGCCGACCACGATGTTGGCGACGGTCGGCCGCTGCAGCAGCCAGTTCAGCGCCACCTGCGGGATCGACTTGCCGGTCTCCTGCGCCACCCGGTCCAGCGCGTCGACCACGTCGTACAGGTGCTCGTCGTCGACCGGCGGTCCGCCGACATCGCCGCCGGAGGCGACGCGTCCCGCCCCGGCCGGCTGGCCGCGCCGGAACTTGCCGGTCAGGCGGCCCCAGCCCAGCGGGCTCCACACCATCAGCCCGACCTTCTGGTCGAGGCCGAGCGGCATCAGCTCCCATTCATAGTCGCGGCCGATCAGCGAATAGTAGCCCTGATAGGCGACATAGCGGGCCAGGCCGTATTTCTCCGAGGTCGCCAGCGCCTTCATCAGGTGCCAGCCGGAGAAGTTGGAGGCGCCGATATAGCCGATCTTGCCGGCGCGGGTCAGGTCGTCCAGCGCCCGCAGCGTCTCGTCGACCGGCGTGATGGCGTCGAAGCCGTGCATGAAGTAGAGGTCGATATGGTCGGTGCCGAGCCGCCTCAGGCTGGCCTCGCAGGCCCGGATCAGATGGTGGCGCGACGAGCCGACATCGTTCGGCCCGCCGCCCATCCCGAAGGTGGCCTTGGTCGAGATCAGCACCTGATCGCGCCGGCCCTTCAGGGCCTGGCCCAGGATCTCCTCCGACACGCCCTGGCTGTAGACGTTGGCGGTGTCGAAGAAATTGACCCCGGCCTCCAGGCACAGATCGACCATGCGGCTGGCCTGGGCGACATCGGTGTTGCCCCAGCGCTGGAAGAACTCGTTGGCGCCGCCGAAGGTGGCGGTGCCGAAGCTGAGCACGGGAACCTTGAGGCCGGATCCGCCGAGCTGACGGTATTCCATGCGTCTCTCCGTTGGTAACGGTGTATCGGGTTGCGGCGGCAGGCTAGCAGCTTGAGCCGCATCCGCCAGACCGTTTGTCGCCGCGGGTCAGTGCCAGCGCGACGGCGGCAACCAGGGCTGCGGCACCGGGGCAGCGGCAGCGGTCGAAGGCACGGCGGTCCCCGCACGCTCGATCACGCCGCGGACCTCCCCGGCGCTGGTGGAGACCTTGCGTCCGGCCTCGGCGGCGATCTGCCGGATCTCATCCTCAGGGCTGGCGGCGAGCTCGGCCTCCAGCGCGTCCAGCAGGCGCTCGAGCGCATGGTCGGGGCGGTGCGTCATGGCAACCCAATGAGGCCGTGGCGCAGCAGCGCCCGCCTCATCCTCTTGCGCGTGGAATCGTAGTCGGTCGCGGACAGGCCGGCGCGCTGCCGGATTTCCCCGGCCGACAGGCCCTGGCTCAGCCCCAGGATGACGGCCAGCGCCGCCGGGTCGTCGGCGAACAGCCGGTCGATCGCCGCCAGGGCCTGGGTCGCGGCGGCGATGCGCTCCGGGTCCGGTGCCTGATCGGCGACCTCCGCCGCCTGCACCGACAGCGCGGCCGCCGCGACCCGGTGGCGCCGCCAATGGTCGCTGCGCAAGCTGCGCATGACCCCAGCCAGGAAGACGATCAGCGTCACGTCGTGCGGCCAGGGGCGGGAGCCGTCGAGGGCACGTAGCACCGCCTCGTGCAACAGCTCCTGCCAATCCAGACCCGGCAGACCGCGGCAGCGCAGCCGCGCGATCGCCTGCAGCCGCAGCAGGTCCGGTTCGGACAGCGCCGCGAGGGCGCGCCGGACCTCCTGCTCGGTCCGGCCGACGGCCTGGCGCACGATCCATGGCTTGAGGGGCGAGGTGTCCTGCATCCGCCGCACTATGCGCACGCCGCGGCCGGGTGCGGACAGGCGCGATGAAAAATATCTCCGGTCCGCGGCCGGGCGGCTCCTGCGCATTCCTCGGCAGGCAACCGGACCGGAGGGATCATGGAGCCGGAGATCGAAGCGCACATCATCCGCTTCCTCGGCATGCTGGACTCGGCTTTCCGCCGCCACGGCGAGAAGGAGGGCCTGCCCGACCGGCTTCGGTTGGCGGTGCGGGACGCGCCACGCCACCGCTTCGTGCACCGCTTCCGAGCCAACCGCGATCAGCCGGTCGAGGATGCCGACACCGAGCTGCAGCGCCATCTCACCGCCATCTACAGCGACCGGGTGCTGGCCCATGTCGGGCCGGATGATACGACGCTCGATTCGACCAACTCCCAGCCCACCTACGTGCTGTGGCTGCTGCACCGCCTGGGGTTGGAACCGGGCCATCGGGTGATCGAGATCGGCTCCGGCTCGGGCTGGCTGGCCGCGGTGATGGGCCGGCTGGTCGGGGAGGGCAGCGTGGTCGGGGTGGAGATCCTGGGCGATCTCGCCCGGCGCAGCCGGGACGACCGCGCGGCGCTGGGCATCGCCAATGTCGCGATCGTCGAGGGCGACGGCGTCGCCGGCCATGCCGCCGCGGCGCCCTATGACCGGGCCATGATCACCGCCGCGGTCTGGGACCTGCCGGCGGCGCTGTTCGACCAGGTCGCCGAGGGCGGCCGGCTGTTGCTGCCGATCGCGCTGGCGGGCGGCGCCGGCCGCGACTGCCACGTGTCGGTGCTGCGCCGGGAGGGCGACCGGTTCCGGGCGCTGGAAGCGGTGCCCGGCCGTTTCGTCCGCTTCACCGGCCCGGGGCAGGAACGGGGGGCGGAACGCCGGCGGCTCGACGACCTGCCGTTCTGGTCAAGGATCGGCGGAACAGCGGTGCTGCATCGGCCGCTCTCGCTCGGCCTCCGCGATCCGGCCCGGTTCGGCGGCGCGTCCTACGCCTTCCGCCTGTTCCTCGGCCAGACCGAGTTTCGCCTTTCGGCCTGGTCGATGCGGCGGCCGGGTCGGTCGCGGTGTGCCGGCCGGGGATGCTGCTGGGCTACGGCTCGCCCGAGGCGGCTCGACGGCTCGACGCCGCCTACCGGCGCTGGACGGCGCTCGGCATGCCCGGCCCGGCCGCCTTCGAGCTGGAAGTGGTGCGGGCCGAACAGGCGCCACGGCCGGGCCAGGGCCTCTGGGTGGAAACACGAGGCGTCAGCGCGCTGGTGTGGCGGCTGGCCGCCGTGGCATCCCCGCCGCGGATCGGGCGGCGGGACGCCGTCCGGGACCGGCCTCCGGCCGGTCCCGAAGCCGGGATCAGGCCGCCCGGGCCGTGATGGCCGAGACCTTGTCCAGCGCGCCGGCCACGGCCTTCTCCGCCACGTCCGGGCCGTAGGCGACGCCCTCGACCGCGATCGACTCGACATCGGTGATGCCGATGAAGCCGAGCAGGTGGCGCAGATAGGGCTCCTGGAAATCGTAGGCCTTGGCCGGACCCTCGGAATAGACACCGCCGCGGGCCTCGACCAAATACGCCTTCTTGCCGCTGACCAGGCCGTGCACGCCGGTCTCGTCGTAGCGGAAGGTGACGCCGGCGCGCATCAGATGGTCGAACCAGCTCTTCAGCGTCGAGGCGAGGCCGAAATTGATCATCGCCGAGGCGATGACGATGGTGTCGGCGGCGAACAGCTCCTGCGCCAGCGTCTCGGACAGGGCCAGCGCCGCCTGCTGCGCCGGGCTGCGAGCCTCGGCCGCCAGCGCCTGGGCGGCCAGGAAATCCTCGCCGATATGGGGCAGCGGCTGCGCCGCCAGGTCGCGGTGGACGATCGTGGCGCCGGGCGACTGCGCCTGCAGCCGGTCGACCAACGCGGTTGCGACCTTGGTCGACAGCGAGGCGGCGCCGCGCGGGCTGGAGGTGACGAACAGGATACGGCTCATCGGGAACGGGTCCTCATGGTCGAGGGAGCGGGGATGGGCCGGCCGGCCGATGGAAGCCCCCGGGGTTGATCAGACCAGGGGTAGTCACATTTAGTGACTGGGGCTAAATTGATGACTGTCCGAGAGCCGCGCAAGGAGGCACATTTTTGGAACCGAGCAACACCCATGACCCTGTCCACGACCAGTGCCGGGCGATCAGCGACGTGCTGGCCCGGGTCGGCGACAAATGGACGGTGATGGTGGTCGGCCTGCTGGCGGACGGGCCGATGCGTTTCAACGAGCTGCGCCGGACCATCGGCGGCATCTCGCAGCGGATGCTGACCCTGACCTTGCGGGGGCTGGAGCGGGACGGGCTGGTGACGCGCACCGTGTTCCCGACGATCCCGCCGCGGGTGGACTACGCGCTGACCGATCGCGGCCAGACCCTGATCGGGCCGCTCAAGGCGCTGTTCGCCTGGGCGACCGAGCACAATGCGGCGATCGAGCAGTCGCGGCAGGCGTTCGATGTCGAGAAGCCGGGCGCCGAGGTGCCGCATCCGCCGCGCAAGGTCCCGGCCCTGGTGCGGCCGCGGACGACGACGATGTCCGATTTCGGCACGGACGGGCGGACCGGCCGCTAAATCCGATGGACGGGCAAAGAAAAACCCCGCCGGCTTGCGCTCGGCGGGGTTTTTCGCGACCCGGATCCGGGGGAGGAGACGGACCGGGTGCCTCCGGTCGAGCCGATCACGCGGCGCGACGGATGACCGAATCTTCGTTCGCGGCGGCCACGGCCGGGCGCAGCACGGCGACGGGGGCCGGGGCGACGTTGATGTCGCGGGCGGCGCGCGCCAGGCGCTCGGAGATGGTGCCGCGGTTCATGCCGATATCGGCCAGCAGGCGGTCATCGAGCTGCATCAGGGCAGCATAGGCACGACGACGTTCCCAGGCGGCGACAAGCTTGTTGATCAGGTTCACTTCAGCATTTCCTTCTTCACGTGCCGCGTCCAGCGAGAGGTTCGCGGCGCGGTGTGCGTTGCTTTGCACGAGCCGATATATGCGCTTACGGTAGCTATGCTTCCACCCCTGGTCTTCGCACCGCAGCAATGCATCGCCTGCATTGCCTGACATTTAAGCGCCGCCTCCGCCAAGCTTCTGCCTTGATGGCCCGGATTCGCCGCAATTCCGCCGTAAAGCGCCATGTTGCAGTGCAAACTGATCGGGCAGGCCGTGCCCACCGGATGGGCGTCGGGATATGTTAAGTGTGATTACCATCACACCCTGGCCATGCGCTCCGGCAGGGCCAGTCCGGCGGTCAGATGCCGGGCCAGGAGCTCGCCGGCCGGCGCCAGACCGGGGGCGCGGTGCAGCCGGATGTCGGCTTCGGGCAGCGGCGGCAGTCCGTCGCGGTCGCCCAGGCGCCGCAGCTCCGGCGGCAGCAGCCCGGCCTTGACCACAGTGACGGCCAGGCCCTGGGCGGCGATCGCGGTCACCGCCGCCAGGCTGTGGCTGACGAAGGCGAGGCGCCAGGGCTGGCCGGCGGCATCGAGCGCGGCCATCGCCCAGGCCCGGAACAGGCAGCCCTGCGGATAGAGGGCCAGGGCCAGGGGGCCGCTTTCGTCCGCAGCCGCCCCGGCAGAGACGTCGCGGCCGGCGGCCCACACCGCCTGCTCGCGCCGCAGGAAGGTGCCGCCGCCGTCGCCCGCCGCATGCATGGCCAGCACCAGATCGAAGCGCTCGCCCAGCCGCGGCAGCATCGGCGTGGTCAGCCCGGTCACCATCTCGACCTGGATGCGCGGATGGGCGGCGGCGAAGCCGGCCAGCAGCGGCGGCACCAGCCGGGTGCCGTAATCCTCCATCACGCCCAGCCGCACGATGCCTTCGACCTGCAGGTCGCGCAGCCGGCCCATCGCCTCGGCCGAGACCGACAGGATGCGGCGGGCATAGCCCAGCAGCACCTCGCCGGCCGGGGTCAGGCGCAGGCCGCGGCGGCTGCGGTCCAGCACCGCGGCGCCGATGGCGCCCTCCAGCCGCTGGACCTGCATGCTGACGGCGGACTGGGTCCGGTTCAGCGCCGCGGCGCCGCGGGTGAAGGAGCCATGGTCGGCGACGGCGACAAAGGCGCGCAGCAGGTCGGGGTCGAGCATCCGCCGCTCCATCATGATCCGTGATTCAACAGATCATAGTTATGCGTTTCCGTGAAGGTCGAGGTCGCTTCTATCCTTCCTGACGGGACCTCACACCTACACCCCTTGCCGTCATCCCCGCGGAAGCGGGGATCTACTCGACAACCGGTCGGGACGAGATTCCCGCTTTCGCGGGAATGACGATGGGGAGGGGAAGGTGGAAGCACAGCCGAAGGGGACGGGATGGCGCGCGAAGGCTTGGGGGTGGCGGCGGCGCTGGCGTCGAGCACGCTCGGCGGCACCTCGGTGGTGGCGACGCGCTTCCTGATGGGGGCGCTGGACCCGGCGACGCTGGGCGTGTTCCGCTTCGGCATCGGCTGCCTCCTGCTGCTGCCGGTGGTGGCGATGCTGCGCGCGCCCTGGCCGCCGCGCCGCGACTGGCCCGCGGCGGTGCTGCTGGGCCTGCTGTTCTTCGCCGCCTTTCCGTTCCTGTTCAACGCGGCCCTGGCCCACACCACCGCGGCGCGCGGGGCGCTGGCACTGTCGACCCAGCCGCTGCTGACGCTGGCCGCCGGCGCCGCGCTGGGGGTGGAGCGGCTGACCCCGCGCAAGGCGGCCGGCGTGCTGCTGGCGATGGCGGGGGTGGCGCTGGCGCTCGGCGCCGGCCTGGCCGATGCGCCGCCGGGCGCGTGGCGGGGCGACCTGCTGATGGTCGGGGCGGCGGCATGCGGCACTCTCTATAGTCTGTGGTCGCGGCCCTTCCTCCGGCGATCTTCGCCCCTGGCCTTCAGCGCGCTCGGCATGGCCGCAGGCGCCGTCGGCCTGGCGGCGCTGGCGCTGTCGACCGGACCGGCGGCGCTGCCGGCCCTGGATCCGGCGGGCTGGGCCGCGGTGCTGTATCTCGGCGTCATCGGCGGCGCCCTGACCTTCTTCCTCTGGGTCTTCGCCCTCAGCCGCACCACCCCGACCCGGGTGGCGATCTCGGTCACGATCAACCCGGTGGTGGCGGCGCTGCTCGGCATCCTTGCGCTGGGCGAGCCGCTCGGCTGGCCGCTGCTGGCGGGGCTGGCCGCGGTGGCGGCCGGCATCGGGCTGGCGGCGACGGACGGAGCCTGCCAGCCTCGAGTTCGCCTGCCTTGAAATTGCCCCGCGGCGCGGCGGCGCGCGGACTGGACGGACGCGGCCGGCGATGCCATAGTCCGCGCCGTTCGACGGCCGGGGGCCGTCACCCGGTATGTCCTTGGGATTCCATGGCCTTCGATCTGACCGAATTCGGGCTCCGCGCCTATCTCAACCTCGTCACCTGGCGGCGTGGCCAGCTGGTCGGCCAGGACGCCCTCGGCAACCGCTACTACCGCAGCCGCAAGGTCGCCCAGGGCGGCCGCGAGCGGCGCTGGGTGAAGTTCAACGGCGGCCAGTCCGAGGCGACCCGCGTGCCGCCGGAATGGCATGGCTGGCTGCACCACACCTTCCAGGAGCCGCCGGGCGAGGCCAGCCCGTTCCGCCGGCCCTGGCAGCAGCCGCCCGAGGCCAACCCGACCGGCACCGGCCACGCCTATCTGCCGCCGGGCCACCCGCTGCGCGGCAGCCATCGCGCCAAGGCGACCGGCGACTACGAACCCTGGACGCCGGCGTGACCGGGACGGTCTGAGGAACAGCGATGCACAGGAACGTCATCGAGACGGTGATGGGCGCGGTCGTGCTGGCCGTCGCCCTGCTCTTCCTGGGATTCGCCTATACCAGCGCCAATCTCAGCTCGACCTCCGGCTACACGCTCAAGGCCCAGTTCAACCAGGCCGACGGTGTCGCCGCCGGCACCGATGTGCGGATCGGCGGCGTCAAGGTCGGCACCGTCACCAGCATCAGCCTGAACCCCGAGAGCTATCTGGCGGATGTCCAGCTGTCGATCGACCCGTCGGTCAAGCTGTCGCAGGACACCGCCGCGGCGATCAGCAGCGACGGGCTGCTCGGCGGCCGCAGCCTCTCGCTCAGCCCCGGCGGCCGGCCGGACGACCCGAGCGGCTGGCTGAAGGACGGCGACACCATCGAATACACCCAGTCGAATCCGAGCCTGGAGCAGCTGCTGGGCCAGGTGATCTTCAGCATCGGCCAGCTCGGCGACAAGGGCAGCGCCGGCGGGTCTGGGGGCGGCGGGCCTGCGGGCGGCACCTCCGGCGCGCCGGCTGGCCAGGGGCAGGCGGCGCCGCAGGGCAAGCCCGCCGGCATGTTGGGGAATTGATCCGGACCATGCGCAGCCTTCTCGTGCTTCCCGCGCTGGCGGTGCTGGCCGCCGCGTCCGTTCCGGGCGCGGCGCAGGCCGCGGCCACGATCGACCAGCCGATCGCCGAGCTACGCGGCCTCGACAAGATCACCGCGCGGACCCAGCCGCTGGAGGCCAAGGTCGGCGAGACGGTGCAGTTCGGCACGCTCGGCATCACCGTCCGCGCCTGCCGCAAGGCGCCGCCGGAGGATCCGCCGGAGAGCGCGGCCTTCCTCGAGATCACCGACACCCCGCCGAGCAAGCCGGCCGCGACGGTGTTCAGCGGCTGGATGTTCGCGTCCTCGCCCGGCGTCTCGGCGCTCGACCATCCGGTCTACGACGTCTGGGTGGTGAGCTGCACCAACACCTCGCCCGCCGCCACCGCGGCCCAGCAGGAGGTGGACGAGAACGTGCCGGACGCCTCGCCGCTGCCGCTGCCGGAGATGAAGATCATCCCGCCGGCGCTGCCGCCGGGCCGCCAATAGCGGCCAAGGCGAACAGGCCGAGCACGCAGAGGAAGCCGAGCGACCAGATATTCGAGCGCAGGCTCGGCCGGTCGGCGGCATAGGCGGCGGTGTAGGCGAGGCGGGCCAGGATGAAGAGCCCGGCCAGGATGTCGGCCCAGCCCTGCGGCGCCCCCCGCATCTGGGCGATGATCACCGCCGCGGCGAAGGCCGGGAACGTCTCGAAATGATTGCGGTGGGCCCAGTCCAGCCGCTGCTGCCAGCCGGTCATCCGCTCCATGTCCCGGCGCGGTGCGTGGTTGTCGATCCGCGACGTGACCTTGGCCGGCATGATGGTCAGATAGGGCAGCAGGATGGCCGCCAGGACCATCCAGAGGGCGAAGCTCATCACGGCGACTCCGGCAGCGTTCGCGGCATTGTCGCTACGCCATGCCGGACGACAAAGCAGTATCCGGTTGAGAGGGACGCGTCGCCTCTCCCGTTTACGGGAGAGGTCGGAGACGCGAAGCGGCTCCGGGTGAGGGCCCTTTGTCGAGGCCCGGGCCCACCCTCACCCTCACCCGGTCGTCCTGCGGACGCCCGACCTCTCCCGCCAGGCGGGAGAGGCAACACAAAAGGGTTTTCGGCTTAAGCGACCGGCACATCCTTGGCATAGACCGGTATGGTCTCGCTGACGCTGAAGCCGTGGCGGCGGTAGAGGGCCAGGGCGGCGTCGTTCGCCGCTGCCACCGTCAGCGCGGCGCTGCCGGCCCCGGCCGCGTGCAGCCGGCGCAGGCTCTCGGCCACCAGGATGTCGCCCAGCCGGCCGCCGCGATGTTCCGGATGGCGGCCGATCAGGGCGACATCGCCTTCGCCGCCGGGGGCCTGGGGCGGATGCACGCGCAGGAAGCCGGCGACGGCGTCGCCGCGCAGGATCAGCCCGTGATGCTCGGCCATCGCCCGGGCGCGGCCGGCGAAGCTCTCGAAATCCGGGATGCTGGCGCCGGGCACCGGCCCCATGGCGCGGCAGACGGTCTCGTGCTGGCTGCGCATCGTCGCCTCGGTCGGCGGCGACCAGACCAGGCCGTCCGGCAGGGGTGGCACCGGCGGTGGAGGCCCGTCCAGCGGCCGGCGCATCAGATGCATGCGATAGGCTTCACGGAAACCGCGCGCCTCCAGCTCGGGCCCGCGATCCGCGAACAAATCCTCGGCATCGATCTCCAGCCGGCGGCGTGGACCGGCGGCGGTGATCGCCTCCGCCTCCGCCAGCAGGAAGGCGGCGAGGGCATCGGCATCGCCGTCCGGATGCAGGCACAGCAGCGCGAGGTGGGCGGCGTTGGCGTCGTTGCTGCAGGCGTCGACCACCGCGGCGACGGCCACCCGGCGGTCCTCGGAATCGACCGCGTCGATGATGCTGCCGGGTCCCAGCACCAGCCGCGACAGGCCCCAGCGCGGATCGAACGGCGTGGTCGGCACCGGATGCGCCTCGATGAAGCCGATCATCGCGTCGTTGATCGGGCCGGACGGCACCGGCCGGCGGCGCAGGGGCAGGGCGGTCATGGCTCCTCCGCGCGGGGATGCAGCAGCAGCTCCAGCTCCGGCTCCGGGTCGGCGCCGGCCCAGTCCGGCCGCAGCACCAGCGCGGCATCCAGGCGGCGGCGATACTCGGCGCGCTCGATCTCGACCGTGCCGAAGCGGGCCAGGTGATCGGTCACGAACTGGGTGTCGAGCAGGGCAAAGCCGGCGGCGCGCAGCCGGGCGACCAGATGCACCAGCGCCACCTTGCTGGCATCGGTGGCGCGGCTGAACATGCTCTCGCCGAAATAGGCGCCGCCCAGCGCCACGCCGTAGAGGCCGCCGACCAGCGTGTCGCCGTCCCAGCATTCGACGCTGTGGGCGAAGCCGGCGCGGTGCAGCGTGGTGTAGAGGGCGACGATCTCGTCGTTGATCCAGGTGTTGGGCCGGTCCGGCGCCGGCGCGGCACAGCCGCCGATGACGGCGTGGAATGCCTGGTTGGCGGTCACCTTGAAGCGGCCGGCCTTGACCGTGCGGGCCAGGCGGCGCGGCACATGCACGCCGTCGAGTGGCAGGATGCCGCGACGGGGCGGGTCGAACCAGTGCAGCTCCGGGCTGTCGGCCGATTCCGCCATCGGGAACAGCCCGGCGGCATAGGCGCGCAGCAGCAGTTGGGGCGTGACTCGGGTCATGGCCGGGACCGGAACATGGTCTCAGGAATATGGGCGGCGCTCATGTACCGTCGATAGCCGAGGGGCAAGGCCCGCGTCCACCCGCCGCCGACTTCTCCGCGTGGATCGGTTGTTGTATGGTGCCGGCATGATGAAGCCCGCGACCCTGGTCCGGAATTGGTGGCGCAGCGCCTGACGGCGGTTCTGCGTGCTTTGTCCTGCACCCATGGCCGCTCCGATGGACGCGGCCTTTTTCATGTCCCGAAGCGGCGATCCATCCGAGCGGCCTTTCCCCTGCTCGAAAGGATTCGTCCATGTCCGCCCTTGCCCCCGTGGTCCCGGAACCGGGGATCACCGACGCCGATGTCGTGCTGACCGGCGACCGGCCGACCGGGCCGCTGCATCTCGGCCACTACGCCGGCTCGCTGGCCAACCGGCTGCGGCTGCAGCGCCTGTGCCGGCAATTCGTGTTGATCGCCGACCTGCAGGCCCTGACCGACAACGCCGCCGATCCCGGCCGGGTCAGCCGCAACGTGATGGAGGTGGCGCTCGACTACCTCGCCGTCGGGCTCGACCCGGCGCGCAGTGCCATCGTGCTGCAATCGGCGGTGCCGGAGATGGCCGAGCTGGCGATGCTGTACCTGAACCTCGTCACCGTGGCGCGGCTGGAGCGCAACCCGACGGTGCGCGACGAGATCCGCCAGCGCGGCTTCGCCCGCGACCTGCCGGCGGGATTCCTGTGCTATCCCGTCAGCCAGGCGGCCGACATCACCGCGGTGGCGGCGACGCTGGTGCCGGTCGGCGCCGACCAGGCGCCGATGCTGGAGCAGACGGTGGAGATCGTGCGCGCGATCAACCGGCTGGCCGGTGCCGCGGTGCTGCCGGAGCCGCGCATCCTGCTGTCGACCACGCCGCGCCTGCCGGGGCTGGACGGCCAGGGCAAGGCCAGCAAATCCGCCGGCAACGCCATCGACCTGCGCGACGATGCCGACACGGTCCGGGCCAAGATCCGGCGGATGTACACCGACCCCGCGCATCTGCGGGTCGAGGATCCGGGCCGGGTCGAGGGCAATGTCGTCTTCGCCTATCTCGACGCCTTCGACCCCGACCCGGCGGCGGTGGCCGATCTCAAGCACCGCTACCGTGCCGGCGGCCTGGCGGACATGGCGGTGAAGCGCCGGCTGGAGGAGGTGCTGCAGGCGCTGCTGGGCCCGATCCGCCAGCGCCGCGCCGCCTTCGCCGCCGATCCGGACGAGGTCCGCGCCGTCCTGCGCCGCGGCACCGAGGCGGCGCGGGCGCAGGCAACGCAGGTGCTGGAGGCGGTGCGCGGCGTCTTCGGGCTGGTGCGGCCGTGAGGCGGCCCCTCAATAGCTGGCGGTCAGGTTTAGCCGCTTCAGCACCGCCGTCAGCTTCGCCAGCTCGCTGATCCCGCCGGGTTCCAGCTCCGCCAGCTCGGCGAGGGGGAAGGGCGGCTGCGGCGCCAGCGACAGCCGGAACGGCCCGCGCGGCTGCGGCATGGACTGGATGAAGCGGCCGATCGCCGCCACCGAGTCCTTCGGCACCCCCGCCGCGACCAGGATGGCCAGCTGGGCCATGCCCTGCAGCTTGGCCGCGGCGACCGCGCCCTCCGGGTCGGTCTCGCCGTCCGGCAGGGCGAACAGGATCGGCAGCAGGGCGTAGCCCTCGAACATGCCCTGGTTGTCGAACTCCACGGTCAGCGACTGCAGCGCCACCCCGGCGACGGCCGCCGGGTCCACCACCTGGTCCGCGGCCAGCTTGTCGAGGTTGAGCCCGCGCACCGCGGCGGTGACGGTCAGATGGCCGATCTGCTGGCCGCGGAAGGTGGCGTCGCGGAGGGTCAGCACATCGGTGCCCGCGTCGTAGTCGAAGTCGAAGGTGACCTCGACCGGCTTCTGCACCAGCTTCATCTGGTAATTGTTCGCCGCGGGCATGGCCGGCGCGGTGAAGCGGATGTCCTCGGCGCGGACCGACAGCGTCAGCGGCAGCCGGTCGGTGTAGAAGCGCTTGAAGTCGATCCGGTCGATGGTCAGCGACCCGACCGTCCAGCCCTGGTACCGGCTCGTCGCCACCAGCAGGTCGCTGTAGTGGCAGCCGTTGTCGCCGACCGGCGTCACCTTGCCGACCGTCGGGGCCTCCTCGGTCGCCTTGCCGATCATCGGGATCAACTCGCGGCAGCGCTGCACCGGATCCGCCGGAACCGGTGCGGCCTGGGCCAGCGGGGCGAGGCCCGCGGCGGTGGCGAACGCGGCGGCGCGCCAGATACGGGTCATGGTCTTCTCCGTCTCGGTCGGGTCGGGCGCCCGCGGTCAGTAGGTGACGACCAGGTTCAGACGCTCCATCGCCTGCCGGAGTCCGGGATCGGTCGGGTCGAGCCGGGCCAGGGGGATCGGTGCCGATGGTGTCGCGCTGATCGTGATCGGATGCCGCGGCGACGGAAGATCTTGGACAAAGGCCGTCAGCGCCTCGACTGCCGGCCTGGGGACGCCGAAATCGGGCCACCTCGGGCGATCCCGTTCCGACGAGGATTGGCCGAGCAGGAGCATACTGATGAACCCCCTGTCGACGGCTCGAAGCCGGAACTGGCGCAGCCGGACCGTGTCCTGCTCGTCGGGCGGCCAGAACCCGCCATCATCCGGCAGGCTGTAGCCCTCGACCTCGCCGCTCAGGGTCAGCTCGCCAAAGGATGGGCCTCGGAGCGTCAGCTCCTTCAGTGTGAAAACCTTGGCCCGGACGTCGAGATCATATTCGGCGGCGACGTCGAAGGGACCCAGGACGGCTGAGTTCCGGATGACGATGTCCTGCATGCGAAGCGTGACCGCATCGGGAAGCTGGCCGTTGTTGATCCGCTCGAAGTCGAGACGATCGACCGTGATCTGCGCGATCGAGAGCGACCCGGTCGTCGCGGTCACACCGGTCAGTCTGCAGCCCTTGTTGCCGAC